>CAZHNE010000036.1:0-7645 GCA_964533775.1 uncultured Spirochaetaceae bacterium
AATAAAGTGTAGCTAGTGCCCCGTAGACGATTCGAACGTCTGACCCCTTCCTTAGGAGGGAAGTGCTCTATCCAGCTGAGCTAACGGAGCTTGAATGAACTTATTTATCCAACCTTTTCGTTGTTGAAATTTAAGTTACACGTCAAAATACCACAATGATAACTTAGTGTCAATTATCTTAAATTAGTCAAATTATGTCAAAATATAATATGCAACATTCGATAAAAACAAGGATAGTTATAAAAACTAAACCATTAGTTCTACTTTTATTATATTTAAAAAGAAAAAACTATTTGTTAAATACAAACTTCTCTATTGCTTTAGCTAATCCACTTTCATCATTAGATGCTGTAATGTAGTCAGATAATTGTTTTATTTCATCTGTGGCATTTCCCATCGCTATAGAAAGACCTGCTGCCATTAGCATTTCTTTATCATTATCATAATCACCTAAAGCCATTATTTCTTCTTTAGAAATATTTAAGTAATTAGCTAATAGGTTAATTGTATTTCCTTTACTAGACGTTGAAGGAATTACTTCAACAATAAAGGATGCTGATTGAACTACAGTAATAGAAGGGATATTTAAATTAATTAAAGCTTGTTTTGTTTTTTCAAGTTGCGTAGGATCATCATTTTTAGCAAGAATTTTATATGGTAAATGGTTTTCTTTTTCCCACCTCTCTATTTGAGACTCTAAACTTCCTATAAAGCCGGGAAAGCCACAAACAGAAATTTGTTGTTTGTTCCAATAGTTGTCATCATCAAAATAATAATCATTTAAATCAAAGATTTGTGGTGTTGAGTTTGTCTCTCTAATAACAGGGATTACTTTTTTAAGGTCATTTAAACATATTCGCTCATCGTTTATAACTTCGCCGTTCCACTCTACGTATGAGCCGTTAAAGCAAGAATAAATACATGGAATTTCTAACTCTTCTGCTAAAAAGGTTAATCCACCTTTAAACCTTCCTGAAACTAGAGCTATTGGTATGTTTTTTTCATTCCATGCTTTTTGAAGCATTAACTTATCAGCTTTATTTATTTTCTTTTCAGAGTTTAAAAGAGTTCCATCAATATCAGTGCAAATCAGTTTTATTTCATTCATTTTTAGAAAATATCCCCTATAATTATTACCTTTTTGTAGCATGGATTAGATTAAATATCTAGTGTAAAAGTTTTAAGCAAGTGTGCTAATCCTTGTTAAAAACATTAATTACTTTTTATAAAATATAATTAATCATTTTTTTAACCACAACCTTATAGTATAATAATATCAATTGATCTGTTTTACTTAATCTTCGATATTGATTGTAGAAATGAGTGTCAGGTAAAAATTGGACTTAAGATATTTGAGGAGTAAACATGGCCACAATTGAATTGAAAAACATAAATCTTAAATTTAATGATAAGCAAATACTAAACAACTTCTCACTCAAAGCAAGTGAAGGAGATAAAATATTAATTAGTGGTGGCTCTGGTACTGGTAAATCAACCATTGTGAAACTACTTTTAGGTTTTCAAGATATCGATAGTGGAGAGTACCTTATTAATAATAAGAGTATAAGTGAATATAGTTATTATGAGAGTAGGAAGTTTTTCTCTTATGTAGATCAACAACTATCACTAAGAAAAATAAATACAAAAAGATATTTAGAAGAAATCTCTAAATATCGTGGTAATAATTTGGATGGAAAGATTGATAAAAAGTTATGTGAATACTTTGATTTTGATTTAGGTTTATTAGATGAAAACATTCAAAACCTTTCTGGTGGTGAGAAGCAGCGACTAGCCATTATAATAGCAATAATGTTAAAGAGGCCATTCTTTCTTTTAGATGAAGTTACATCAGCTTTAGATTTAAAGTTAAAAATGAAGGTAGTTGATTATTTTACTAAATGTAGTGAATGCGTTATTGCAATAAGTCATGATAATGTTTGGCTAAAAAGTGAAAAGTTTAGGAGGATAACACTATGAGTGAATCAATAAGTAATCTTGGAATTTTCTATTTAACTCTATTAGTCATCCCTACCTTATATATAAACTATCTCTTAGATGTAAAACTTAACAAGAAAATAATAATTTCTATTGTGAGAATGATTGTTCAGTTAAGTTTAGTAGGACTTTACCTTCAATATATTTTTGATCTCAACAATAATTTATTAAACATTGCATATCTTTTAGTAATGATGGCAGTTGCATCAGTCTCAATAACAAACTCTACCCCTTTAAAAAATAAAAAACTTTACTTTCAGACATTTCTGTCTATGGCATTGCCTAACTTGTTTATGGTTTTATTTTTTAATAGGATGGTTATTAACTTAAACAATATTTTTGATGCAAGATATATAATTACTATTGGAGGAATGCTGCTAGGTAACGTCCTTAGTGGTGATATTGTAGGACTAAACACCTTTTTTAGTGAGGTTGAAGAAAATAAGAATGTAATAAATTATGACTTGTCCCTTGGAGCTACTTTTTTTCAAGCAATAAAGCCATATGTAAGAAACGCTCTAACTTCTTCAATAAGGCCAACTATCTCTTCTATGGCTACAATTGGCTTAGTCTCATTGCCAGGAATGATGACAGGTCAAATTCTTGGTGGTAGTGTGCCTTTAGAAGCAATAATGTACCAAATAGCAATTATGATTGCTATTTATGTTACACGTTATTTAAACATATTAAGTTCTATTTATATTTCTAGTAAGTATGTTTTTACTAACCGCGGCCAATTGTGCTGTTAATGAAGTTGTTTCAAGGATGAAAATATAAGCTATTTGTACCAATTTTCTGAAGTATTAAGCAAATATTCTTAATTCTCATATTCAGCGAATAAAATAAATAATACACAAAATACGGTTATATGTGTACAAAAATATGCTATAAAAGGCTGTTTTTAATAAAAAAGCAGTTTCTTCACTATTTGCTTGAAAATAAGTTGAATGTTTATGCAGTTTATTGTATATATAATTCAATAATATTTATAAAATATAAAGAGGGAGGAAAGCTGAGATTATCTTGGCATAAAGAAATATGAAGAAAAAAACATTATTTGTTGCAATGGCTATGTTGCTTGTAGCCGCGTCTTACGGGTTTAGCGCTGGTGATAAAGAAGTAGAATACAATGTAGGATTTATTGGACCAATGACAGGGGACAATGCTAACTACGGTATTTTAAGTAATAACAGTGCAAAATTAGCAGTTGAAAAATTTAACCAAGCTGGTGGAATTAATGGTACTCCTATTAATTTAATAACTGAAGACTCTGAAGGAAATATCGAGAAAGCTTCTTCAAGTATTGAAAAACTTTCTAGCTCAGATAAAATCTTAGCTTTAGTTGGCCCAGTTTTTACAGGTCCTACTTTTGCTGTTGCTGACAGATGTCAAAATGAAGGAATTCCTCTAATTACACCTTCAGCAACCCATGCTGATATTACTAGTACTGGGGATATGATTTTTAGAACTGTTGTTTCTGATGGACTACAAGGTGAAGTTGCTGGACATTATTTTTATGAAATACTAGGTCACAGAAAATTAGCTGTTTTATATGCTAAAAATGACTATTCACAAGGATTATATCAAAGCATGAGTGCTACTTTTGAATCTTTAGGTGGAGAAATTGTAGCTGCTGAAACTTGTATGGTTGGAGACAAAGATTTTAAAACTCAACTAACAAAAATTAAATCAGAAGCTCCTGATGCAATTTATATTCCTAACTACACAGTAGAAATGGCTCAAATTTTAGAACAAGCTACTCAACTAAATGTTGGAGCCCCTTTCTTATCATGTGATGGTTTTTCAAACCCTGAAATTTATAACTTAGCTGGAGCCTTTACAGACGGTGTTGTTTATGTAGGTCCTGCAAAAGTAAAAGAAAGTCCTGCTTTAAACGAATTTGTAGCTGAATATAAGAAAGCTTATGGTGTAGACCCGGATTCATTTGCAATTAATGCTTATGATGGTGCTAATATTATTTTCAATGCTATTCAAAAAGCTGCTGATGATGGTGATGTTTCAAGACAAAAAGTTAGAGACAATATTGCCGCAACTAAAAATTATGAAGGCGTTGGTGGTTTAATTAACTTTGCTGAAAATGGTGACTTAATTGCATTCCAAGGTGTTTATAGAGTTAATGGAACAACCCCTGAATACTTAGGTGCTTTCCAAGTTGTAAATGGTAAATTAGAAAAAGTAGACTAATTTTAGATTGATTGATAAAAACTTTAGCCGGCTTCATGCCGGCTTTAGGCTTGAATAAAAAGAAAAATAATAAAGAAAATATAAAGGAGACCCGGTGTGGGATCACTTTCAGAATTCTTCCAACATTTTGTTAATGGACTAACTCTAGGGGGCATTTATGCTTTAATTGCTTTAGGGTATACCATGGTTTATGGAATTTTAAAATTCATAAACTTTGCTCACGGTGATGTTCTTATGGTTGGTGCTTACCTTGGTTTATTTGTTTTTGATGCATTGAGAGGAAGTGCCCCTTTAGGCGCTTGGACATTTATAGCATTTTTCCTTGCTATGATAATCTCAATGATTTTAACAGCTCTCTTAGGAATGGCCATTGAGAAAATTGCTTATAAGCCATTAAGAAAAGCCTCAAGATTGGCACCTTTGCTTTCAGCAATAGGTGTATCATTTATTTTGTCTAACAGTGCAGCTTGGGCTTGGGGTACTCATAGTAGAAAATTAAATTATCCTTTTGCCAATAGTCCAATTGAGTTAGGTGGTGTTGTAATAACTCCACATCAAGTTTTAGTATTAGTTGTATCCTTAATTATGATGGTAGCTCTTAAGTTATTTGTTGATAAATCCAGAATGGGTAAAGCCATGAGGGCAACAAGTTTAGATCAAGATACTGCAAGACTAATGGGTATTAATGTTAACGTTGTAATTAGTTTAACATTTGCTATTGGTTCGGCTTTAGCAGCTGCAGGTGGTATGTTGATTGCTCTAGATTTCAAGTGTTATCCAACAATGGGTATGATGTTAGGTCTTAAAGCTTTCGTTGCGGCCGTAGTTGGCGGTATAGGAAGTATCAGTGGGGCAATGCTTGGTGGTATAACTTTAGGTTTATTAGAAACCTTCGGTGTAGCTGTACTTGGAATTCCACAAGCAATGAAAGATACAATATCATTTGCGGTTTTAATTATTGTGTTACTTGTTAGACCTCAGGGACTACTTGGAAAAGTAGTAAGGGAGAAAGTATAATGGTAAATTTTTTCTTACTTATATTAATATATACCGGAATATATGCCTTAATGGCTATTGGCCAAAACTTAATTACTGGATACACAGGACTTTTAAGTCTTTGTCAGGCTGGATTTTTTGCTATAGGATCTTATGCGACAGCTATTCTTACCACTTCAGCAGGTTGGTCTTTTTGGGCAACTCTACCGGTAGCAGCAATAGTAGCTGCAATGTTTGGTGTTTTAATTGGACTACCAACTTTAAGACTAAAAGGTGACTATCTAGCTATTGCAACCTTAGGATTTGGTGAAATTGTTAGAAATATTTTAAATAACTGGGACAGTTTAACTGGTGGACCAATGGGAATTCAAAGAATCCCAATGGCAACTATTTTTTCATATACAATTAGCCCTTACAAAAAATGGGCATTTTTAGCATTGGTAATTATAATTCTCGTTATTGCATATTATCTTTTTGAAAGATTAGGAAGATGCAGAATGGGTAGAGCTCTTCAAGCAATTAGAGATGATGAAATAGCAGCTGCTTCAATGGGAATTAATGTAACTAAATATAAAGTTTGGGCATTTGCTATAGGTGCTTCTATTGCTGGTGTTGCAGGCTCATTACAAGCAGTCTTTTCTTTATCTGTTACACCAAACTCTTATACTTTCATGGTATCTGTCATGGTACTATGTATGGTGGTACTAGGTGGAATGGGTAATTTTAAAGCTGTTATATTAGGTACATTTATTATTCAATTAATTAGCTACTTCCCACAACTAACTGGCTTATCAAATGTAATTCCTCCACAATTTAAACAAATCTTATTTGGTTTAATATTGGTTGTGATGATGATATGGAGACCGCAAGGTATAATTGGCAGTAGAAGTTATGTTGTTGGCCAAAAGAAATCAAAGATTAAGGGGCGAAAATAATGAGGTTGTTACAAACTAGAAAATTAACCCGAGCTTTTGGAGGAGTTTTAGCTGTTAACGATGTAGACTTTTCAGCCCAAGAGGGATTAATCACAGGATTAATTGGTCCTAACGGTGCTGGTAAAACAACTCTATTTAATAATATTACAGGCTTAGATAACCCAACTAGTGGAAAAGTGTATTTTAATGAAAAAGAAATCACTGGTTTACCTAGCCATAAAATTGCTCGCTTAGGAATAGCAAGAACGTTCCAAAATATTAGATTGTTTAAAGACATGACTGTTACTGAAAACATTCTTATTGGTGGACATTTTATGACAGGGGACAGCCCCCATAAAGCTAGATTCACTAATATGTTAAAGTCTTACTTTTCAATGGAAAGTGAAGAACAAGAAATGCTGGAAAATGCACATAAATGGCTTGAATTCTTTGATATGGAGTCTTTTGCAAATGAAAATGCTAAAAACTTACCATATGGTAGGCAGAGAGAATTAGAAATTGCTAGGGCATTAGCTTCAAACCCTAAAATATTGTTCCTTGATGAACCAGCTGCTGGTATGAACCCTCAAGAAACAGAACATTTAATGACAATTATTAGAAAAATACGAGATACTGGTGTAACTGTTGTTTTAATTGAGCATGATATGAAATTAGTAATGAGTATTTGTGAAAACATTACTGTATTGAATTATGGACAAAAAATAGCACAAGGAACTCCAAATGAAATTAAACGTAATCCACTTGTTATTGAAGCTTATTTAGGTAAGGAGGAATAAGATGGTTTTACTAAACATAGAAAACATTAGTGTTTCTTATGGCTCAATTAATGCGTTAAAAGAAGTTTCAATGCATGTTAATCAAGGCGATATTGTAAGCTTAATTGGTGCAAACGGTGCTGGTAAAAGTACCCTACTAAAAGCAATAGTTGGTCTTGAACCATTGGTTAATGGATCAATAAGTTATGAAGGCGAAGTTATTGCTTGTGACTCTTCTGCTAAAAGCTTAGCTACTGAAAAAATTGCTCACAAAGGAATTGCTTTAGTTCCTGAGGGAAGAAGAGTATTTGCAGATATGAGTGTAGAAGAAAACCTAGATATGGGAGCTTTTATGGTTAGGGATGAAGACTTAATCAAAAGGAAAAAAGAAGAAATGTATGACTTTTTCCCAATTCTTGGAGCTAGAAGAAAACAAAAAACAAGATCTCTTTCAGGTGGCGAACAACAAATGATGGCTATTGCTAGAGCATTGATGAGTTCTCCAAGATTAATTTTATTAGATGAACCTGGTCTTGGTTTAGCTCCTTTAATTATTCAAGATATATTTGAAAAGATTGATTATATTAACAAAAAAGAGAATGTAACTGTTTTCTTAGTTGAGCAAAACGCTAGAATGGCCCTTAAGGCTTCTACTGAAGGGTACGTTATGGAGAATGGAAGAATAGTTCTTTCCGGTTCTTCAAAGGACTTATTAAATAACGATAATGTCAGATCGGCTTACTTAGGCGGCTAATTGCT
>CAZHNE010000036.1:7745-13029 GCA_964533775.1 uncultured Spirochaetaceae bacterium
CTTTCATTTGGAGTAAAGCCTTTGTCTTTTAAATATTCAATTGATCTTTCAATATCGTTACATTTGATTGCAATATGGCCTTTTTTGCCACTAAATAAAGTAGGAACAACTTCGATTTTATCAGAAATAAAAGTGCTAGAATTGCCCTTTTTAACGCCAAAACCAAATAAGCTTAAAGCAGAGATGGTTTTCTCTGAATCTTTATCATCTTCAATTCCAACATGAGCAAATTCAAAACCTTGTAGTGCTAACATTGCTTCTTGACACATTTGTGTAATTGCTGCCCAGTCTTCATTTTCAATTAAATCAGCTTTTACCATCCAAGAACCACCAGTTGCTAAAACATTTTTAGTAGTAGCATAGTTTTGAAGGTTTGAAAGGTTTATTCCACCAGTAGGCATAAACATCAAG
This sequence comes from uncultured Spirochaetaceae bacterium, assembly GCA_964533775.1. Classification (GTDB taxonomy): domain Bacteria; phylum Spirochaetota; class Spirochaetia; order Sphaerochaetales; family Sphaerochaetaceae; genus Pleomorphochaeta. Next base: position 8,157 of record CAZHNE010000036.1, read on the forward strand.
GAAGGGAACGGTCCTGCAAAGTTGTTAAGCATGTTAATACCACCAGAAGCTTCAGCTGGGAAGAATTTAAGAACATCAAATCCTCTCTCTAGCCCTTTTTCAATATCAGTAGGTGTACAAACTCCAGGAATAATTGGAACATTGTTTTCAACACACCAGTCTACTGTTGCTTCATTAAAGCCAGGAGAAACAATAAATTGTGCACCAGCATTAACAGCCTTTTTAGCTAACTCTACACTTGTAACAGTTCCTGCTCCTACAAACATGTTAGGATATTTTTCAGAAATATTTTTAATGCTTTGTTCTGCTGCTGCTGTTCTGAAAGTAACTTCAGCACAATTAATTCCACCATCAAGTAAAGCTTTAGCAAGTCCACAAGCCTTATCTGCATCGTCTAATTTAACAACTGGAACAATACCAATGTTGTGAAGTTTTTGTTTTAATTCGTTTGTCATAAATCTTCTCCTTGTTTAAAATGGAACATTGTTCCAATAATCTTGACAATTTTCATAATAACCCTTAATATTAAGTTTATCAAGAGTAAAGTTTAAAAAAATAAACAATTCGGGAGGAATTAATTATGGGTAATAAATTTGTAACCTTTGGTGAAATCATGTTGAGATTAAGAAGTGAAGAACATGAGAGATTATTTCAAACAAAAAGATTAGAAGCAACATTTGGTGGAGGAGAGGCTAACGTTTCTGTTTCTTTATCTATCTTAGGTAAAGATGCTAAGTTTGTAACTGCCTTACCTGACAATCCAGTAGGAGAAGCTGCAACTAACGAATTAAGAAAATTTGGTGTAGATACATCAGATATTGTTAAAACAAAAGATGGAAGAGTTGGTATTTATTTCCTAGAAACAGGAGCTAACCAAAGACCTTCTTTAGTTGTATATGATAGAGCAGAAAGTTCAATTGCTTTAGCAAAACCTAGTGATTTTAATTTTAAAGAAATATTTAAAGATGCAAGATGGTTCCATATTACAGGAATAACTCCAGCTTTAAGTCAAAACTCAGCAGATTGTGCCCTAGAAGCTATGAAAACAGCTAAAGAGTGTGGTTTAACAGTTTCTATTGACTTAAACTTTAGAAATAAGTTATGGAAATATGGTAAAACAGCACCTGAAGTAATGAGAACTTTAATTCCTTATACTGATGTTATTATTGCTAACGAAGAAGATATCCAAAAATGTTTAGGTATTGAAGCAGACAGTGATGTTACTGCTGGTGAGTTAGATACTGATGTTTATAAAGAACTAGCTAAAAAAGTAAAAACTCAATTTCCTAACGTTAAACAAATTGGTATGACTTTAAGAGAAAGTAAGAGTGCAGATAGAAATGGCTGGTCAGCAGCACTATCAGGTGAAACTGGATTCTACTTATCTAAAAAATATGAAATCACAGATATTATTGATAGAGTTGGTGGAGGAGATTCCTTCTCAGCTGGTCTTATCTTTGGTCTAAGTGAATATCCAGAGGATGAAGAGTATGCTCTAAACTTTGCAGTAGCATCTTCATGCTTAAAACACTCAATCAACGGTGACTTTAACCTAAGCAGAAAGAGTGAAGTTGAAGCATTATGTAAAGGTGATGGCTCAGGAAGAGTTCAACGCTAGTTTAGGTTTTAACTAATTTACGCTCCATATTATTTAGTTTTAAGTAGTATGGAGTTTTTTTATTTTTCAAATCCTAATAGGGATGAGATTTTATCACAAACTTCAATTGTTTTATTAACTGCATCCTGTTTATCTATTTTTTTGAATCTAAAAGAAGGCCATGAGATACTAAGGGCTGCAACAACCTTGCCACTAAAGTCTCTTATTGGAGCTCCCAAACAGTTAATACCCTCTTCATGTTCTTGGTTATCTTCACTCCAGCCTTGAAGTTTTACTGTGTTAAGCTGCTCATATAACTCTTCTTTGTTTAAAGTGTATTTTGTAAAAGGAATAATTTTATTCCTGTCTAAATATTGTTTTATTTCTTGTTCCTCTAAGTCACTTAAAAGGTTTTTTCCTATTGCAGTACAATAGAGAGGGATTCGTTTACCAACTCTGGAATACATTCTTATAGTATAAGAGGATTCTCTTTTTAAAACATAAACAGCTTTATCTTCATCTAGAATTCCCATGTGTACAGTTTCTTTAAAGTAATCACATAATTCGGAGGCAAAAGGTCTCGCTATGTCAATTAAATTGATGTGAGATAAACTATTTGATCCTACACTAAACATTTTTAATGTTAAACTGTATAAATCATTTCTATCCCTATAAACATACCCTAATGAAATTAATGAATTTAAGAATCTTAAAAGCGTTGGTTTTGGAAGCTTTGTTTTTTTTGCTAGATGCTCAAGATTTATTTTATTAATCTTAGATAAAGTTTCCAATATTAATATAGTTCTATTTACGGCACTTAAGTTATTTTTATTATCCATTATTATCTCTCTTATCAAGTCTAATTGTATCATATAGTATTTTTAAAATCATGTACAAAGCTAAGCTAGAAATACATAATTTTGTTCAAAAAAAATCAATTTAGTTTTAACATATTTTCGATGTTGACAATTAAGTGTCTAAGCATTAGTATTTAAATATAAAGTTAGTATACAAACCTTATATTTGTATACATATATATTAAGAGGATATTTATGGGTAGATTTGTAGATAATGCAACATTAATATTTGAAACGTTAAAAAAAGAAATATTAAATTTAGATATAAAACCTGGGGAACCTGTTGTTGAGGCAGAGGTTTGTGAAAGGTTTTCAACTTCCCGTACTCCTGTGAGAACAGCATTCCATAGATTGTCTGATGCAGGACTATTAGAAACAATAAGATATAAAGGCTCTAGAGCTCCTTTAATAAATAGAGACATTGTTCGCCAGCTTATATTCATGAGAATTGCATTAGAAGAAAAAGTCTTTTTAGAATATATAGATATATATGATCAGTTCTCTATAGCAGATGCTTTTAACTTCCTAAAAAAACAAGAGCTTAGCTTAGAAATAGAAGAATTCTCATTTAATAAGTTTTATGAAGATGATGCAGCTTTTCACAGAATATGGTTCAAAAGATGTGGTAAAGATTTTCTTTGGAAACATCTTCAAGTAATCAACATTGATTATACTCGGTTTAAAAAGCTAGATATAGTCAACAAATTAGCTTGTTCTGAAATTCTAGGTGAGCATAGAGGAATGTTAGAAGCAATTGAATCAAAAAATAAAAAAGAAATAATAAAAATTAATAAAGATCACTTAAACGGTGGAATAAGAAGGCTTTCAAGTATGATGGAAACAGAGTACGCCTCCTATTTTGTCAAATAAGAGTAATCTGGAGGAAGAAAATATGGATATTCGTTATTCAACAGGAAAAGAACCTTTTAAAGCAATGGACACTCAAGAGCTAAGAGATGAGTTCTTAATTCAAAACATTTTCATTGAAAATGATGTAACTGCAACATATTCACATGTTGACAGAATTGTAACTTTAGGAGCTATGCCTACTGATAAAGAAATTGCATTAGATAAAAACATCGACGCAATGGCTGATTTTGGAGTTAACTACTTTTTAGAAAGAAGAGAACTTGGAATTATTAACATTGGTGAAAAAGGTTTAATTAAAGTTGATGGAAAGGAATTTGTACTAAATCATTATGATGCAATTTATATTCCTATGGGAACAAAAGAAGTATTCCTTTCAAGTGAAGATAGTAAAAAGCCTGCTAAATTCTATATGAACTCTACTCCAGCTCACAAAGCTTTTGATTTAAAACTAATTACTTTAGAAGATGCTAAACATTTACATTTAGGTTCATTAGCTGAATGTAATGAAAGAACAATTAATCAATACATCCATCCAGATGTATTAGACACATGTCAACTTTCAATGGGTTTAACTCACTTAGTAGATGGTTCAGTGTGGAACACTATGCCTTCCCATACACATGAGAGAAGAATGGAAGTTTATTTCTATTTCAATATCCCTGAAGATCAAACTGTATTCCACTTTATGGGAGAACCAACACAAACAAGACATATGGCTATTCATAACGAAGAAGCTATTATTAACCCAAGTTGGTCAATTCACTCAGGTTGTGGTACTACAAACTATACATTTATTTGGTCAATGGCTGGTGAGAATAGAGTTTTTACAGACATGGACAAAATTAACACTGAAGATTTAAGATAGGAGTTATACAATGAGTTTAAACTTTTCCCTTGAAGGTAAAGTCGCATGGGTAACTGGAGCTTCTTATGGTATTGGTTTTGCAATGGCTGAAGCTTTTGCAATCCAAGGCGCTAAAATTGCTTTTAATGCACGATCAAAAGAAAGTGTAGAGAAAGCTGTAAAGGATTATAAAGCTAAGGGAATCGATGCAAAAGGTTATGTCTGTGATGTAACCGATGAGAAAGCAATAAAAGAATGTTATGCTTCAATTACTAAAGATCTAGGTCCCGTAGATATATTGGTAAATAATGCCGGTATTATCAAAAGGGTTCCTATGGTTGATATGGATGTAGAAGATTTTCGGAAAGTTATTGATATTGATTTAACTGGACCATTTATTGTAGCAAAGACTGTTTTGCCATCAATGATAAAACGAAATTCAGGAAAAATTATTAATATTTGTTCAATGATGAGTGAATTAGGTCGTGAAACAGTTAGTGCCTACGCTGCTGCAAAAGGCGGACTTAAAATGCTAACTAGAAATATCTGTAGCGAATTTGGTGGATATAATATTCAGTGTAATGGAATTGGACCTGGTTATATTGCAACCCCTCAAACAGCACCTTTAAGAGAAAAGCAAGCTGATGGATCAAGACATCCTTTTGACTCATTCATAATCTCTAAAACTCCTGCTGCTAGATGGGG
>CAZHNE010000037.1:0-12992 GCA_964533775.1 uncultured Spirochaetaceae bacterium
CCAACTTCTTTTTTAAGAGTTTATGGTGAATACAAGTTCCCTCCTAGATCAATAGGTAGCTACAGACCATATATGTTTGCACCTAAATGGAAAGAGCCTAAGAGAAATAAAGATTATCCAGATTCCTACAATGCCAGAATTGTTAATGTTGGTGTAGAAGTTACTTATCCAATATTTAAAACATTAGGAAAAATCACCATTGGTTATGATTTGCACATGTATGAAGAAGGTAAAGTTCAATACAAATTAGAAAACGGTTCTGTTCCTACCTTTGATGATGATGCTCCTTGGGAATTGGAACATAATATTAGAATAGCTCAAGAACTTGATACGGGTATAAGTGTTGAGGTTGCTTACCATAAGGGAAGAGCTCCTCTTAACAACTTCTTTTTCCAACAAACAAAATATATTAGTGTAGGAATGAGATATAATCCTAGTTACACTTCTAATATTGTTAACACTGCTAAATAGTAGATAGAAGCGAATCACAACAACAGCGTATTGCTGTTAACAAATAGGAAGGATCTCTAATTGTAATTGATTGTTTAATCTGTTAAAAGCTAACAATCGACGAATAAGAGGTTCTTTGTTGTGTTTTAATAGAGTTGATAATTTCTTTACCAGCGGGGTGTAAGGCATAAGTAGATATTGAGCCGTGTTTTATACTCACAACAAGTATTTAAAATTAAAAATGTTACTCCTTATGAGAGAAAACTGTGTACAGTTGACGCAAAAAAGTGTAATAAAACTTTAATAAGTATAATATATCAATATGCTTTAGTAACCCACACTTATAGAGAGTAACCTATGATAAAAAAATATAAAGAACAAAACTTAAAAGGTAAATTACTAATAGTATTAATACCTGTGTTTTTATGCTCTTTTATTTTAGCTTCTTTGTTTTGGTACAAGACTGCTAAAGTAAATGCAAATGAATATTTAGATAATATAACACAGACGTATATAAATGATGCACATAGCAATTTTAACTATATTTTAACAGATACATTTCATATGATTACTCTTATTTCTTTAAACTCTAAATCAATAATAGAACCTGTAAAAGAAATCAATAAGATTCCAGATAATGTTAAAGTATTAGATTTGAATTATATTAAAAACCATAGAAAAATAAAAGAATTCTTAACAACAATGAATGGTTATAAGTATTATATCGTAGGAATAGGTGTTTCTTCATTAAATGGTTATGTTTATCAAACAAGTTCACTATTAAAAAATTCAAATGAAATATTAGATATTGTTAGCGCCTTAGACCAAGAAAAATTAAAAACCTCTATGGTAATGTTATCACCAATGAGAGTAGAAGGAACTTGGATTAAATTAAAAAGTGATTACGTAATACCTGCCGCAAGAGGTATTATCAATCCAGAAACACAAGAAATTATTGGTTATGTTATACTTTACTTTGATTATAGCTTGCTTGAAACAATGTTTTCCAACAATTTACCAGCAGGATCTTTTTTCCAGGTTGTCGATAAAAAACAAAATATTATATTTTCAAATACCAATAAAAGCTTTTTGTCTAACAACTTTAACAAAAAGGAATATCGTTATTCCCAGTTGCAATTAAAAGATGTTGATTGGACATTAGATATTGCAATTCCTAACAGTATATTAATGGATAGTATAAATAAAACACTAATCAATACATTGTTAATCATGATACCAATATTAATCGTTTTTTCAATAATACTAGTTATCATAATTACCTCATTTTCAAATAGGATTAAAGTTATAAGTGACACAATGAAAAAAGTAGCTGAAACAAAGCAATTAGTTACTATTGCTGAAGGTGATAATACAGATGAACTTGAAACAATTGTTAATTCTTATAATAAAATGACTCATGAAATCAACTCATTAATGAATCAAATAAAAATCGAAGAAAATAAAAAGTCCCATCAAAGAATAAAGTTGTTGCAAGCACAAATAAATCCACACTTTATATCAAATACCCTCAATACAATTACTTGGATGGCAAAAAAACAAAACGCAAATAACATTGTTCCTATTACAGAATCGATGAATACGCTTTTAGGATCTCTTTTGAAAATTGATACCCAGTTTATTCCTCTTAAAGAGGAAATTGAAGCGGTAAGAAGTTATATAAATATAATGTTGTTAAATGGAAATTACGATTTTGAAGTAGAGTATTTAATAGCTGAAGATACAAAAGATATCTTAATACTAAGGTTTATTTTACAGCCAATAGTGGAAAATGCTATTCTTCATGGATTCCAAAAAGAAGATTTATTAAAGGAAAACAAACTAACAATTAAGACTTATTTGCTCCACGACACATTAACAATTGAAGTTGTTGATAATGGGGTAGGTATGAGTGAAAAAGAATGTACTGACTTATTAAATATATCTAATAAAAAAAAGGATACAGGTATAAGTGGTATAGGGTGTGCAAATGTAATGGAAAAAATCAGACTAGTTTATAAAGAAGCTGGAAGCTTAAAAATTGAGAGTGTAGAAGGTGAATATACAAAAGTGATTTATAACTTAAACAGCTCTATAAATGAAAAATAATCACTGAATAGCAAAAAGGGAGGAATCTTGTGAATAATATTACAGTTGCAATATTAGATGATGATATTCTAGCTAGAAATACTATTAAAGAATTGTTAGAAGATTCTAGGTATGAAGTTGTAAAAGAATTTCAAGAAGCTATAACCTTTCTAAAATGGATAAAAAACAATGAAATTAACATTTTATTGTGTGACATGAAAATGCCAAAAATAAATGGGCTAGAGTTAATTGAAAGGTTAAGAGTAACACACAAGTATTTACCAGTAATAGCTATTAGCAATTTTGATGATTTTGAATTTGCTCGAGGTTGTTTAGTCTATGGAGTTGAAGACTATCTGCTAAAATCTGGTTTAGATAAGAAAAAACTTATAAAAGTTCTCGATAGGGTAAGTATTAAAAACCAAATTATCTCAAAAAAGCAACAAAACAAAACAAATTGCTTTAATGCTGATGAAGTTATAACAGTTGATAGTTTGCAACAAAGAGCAAATGTACCATTTATTATAAGCAGTGTAACCCCAATGGTTTTTACTTTAAATTATCCTATATTAGAAATGTTTGATTATAAAACTTATAGAAAAGCTAATTTTAATACACTGGTAGACATCATTAATCAAGTTTTATCAAACAATTATCCGTACGTGTTGCAAATAGAAAAAGATAATTTAGTTACTGTTTATTTATCTTATAACAAAGGAAACGATATCCCTTCTCTTGTTGATAGAATAAATAATAGCTTTGTTGAGAAAATAAGAAGAAAAGTAAAAAGGCTACTAGATTTATCAGTATTTGTAGTACAAGGGAATACAGACAACTTTAGAAACACTTATGAAAAAAGAGAGCATCTATTAAATAAAATGAGTGAAAGACTATACTTAGTTGATAGTGAAGATCTCTATTATGATGAGAGTAATCAAAAGATAATTGAAGGATATGTTTTTAAAGAACATTGTTTGTCTATTTTAAACTTTTCCATTGAGACATCTTATGAAGAACTTTTTACTAAAGTGCTAAATTATATATTTTCTGAAATGATTGAGAGTAAAATATCAAAAAACAAATTATCAATGGTTGCAAAAAAGTTACTAGATAATCTTAAGGTTAATTCAATCCCCTTGATTGATCAAATAGATAACGTACAAATGTTTAAGTTTTTTATCAAAGAGAAATATTTATTACAATTAAGAGAGAAAAATGAGATATTAAAAGAAAAGTATTCCCCTATCATTTTCCAGTTATTGCAATATATCCAGCAGAATTATCACGAAGATTATTCATTAGCTGATTATGCAAGTAAGATGAATGTGAGTTATACCCACCTCTCTAGAATGTTTAAAAAAGAAGTAGGCTTAGGGTTCGCTGAATACACTAATAAGATAAAAGTAAATCAAGCTAAACTTTTATTAGTTGAAGGAGATAAAAGTATAAAGCATATTTCTGAATTAGCGGGGTTTCAAGGATATAATTACTTTTTTAGAGTTTTTAAAGATATAGAGGGAGTGCCTCCAATTGAGTATATAGCAAAAAATTGTAGTAATTAATAAATTATTAATAACCATTGTCTACAGTATTTCTAATAAGATAAAAACACTAGGGGAAATTATGAGGATTAATAAAAAAAATGATAAGCAGGCTTATTTATATATATTACCTGCTTTTTTACTATCTCTCGCTTTTATATATTACTGTATTGGGTTTACATTTTATTCAAGTTTTACAGACTGGGATGGAATGTCTAAGAGTATGAACTTTGTTGGTTTGAAAAACTATATAAAAATATTTCAAGATAAAACTTTTTATATTGCAGTTAAGAATAATATAATATTTTTTCTAGGAACTGTTTTTATACAGGCCATTTTAGGGTTTTTCCTAGCAGTTTTAATCAAAGAAGGTTTAAAGTTTAGTAATGTATTTAAAACAATCTATTTCTTTCCAATTGCAATGGCAACGTCAATTATTACAGGAATATTTAGAATTATTTTAAATCCAACAACAGGTTCTTTAAATATGATGTTAAAAAGTTTGCATTTAGACTTTTTAGCCCAAGCTTGGCTTGGAGATCCCAAGATAGCTATATATTCTGTTATAGCGATTAACATATTCCAATGGATGGGTTTTTCTATGATGATTTATTATTCATCACTAATGTCAATTTCTGATGATATATATGAGTCAGCCAACCTAGAGGGAGCTTCTTTTTTTAGAGTACTTTGGTCAATTACTCGCCCTTTGGTTCATTCAACAACTAGCTTGTTAATAGTATTAGGAATAGTAGGATCACTTAAAACATTTGATGTTGTAAAGCTTCTTACAAATGGTGGACCAGGTAGAGCTACTACAGTGCTAAACACTTATCTATACGAGAAAGCTTTTTCCAATTTTGCTGCAGGAGAAGCTGCAACAATTGGTATCTTCATATTAGTTTTTGCCCTGATAATGAGTTACTTGCAAGTGCAAGTATCAAAGGAGCGAGACTAATGACAGTTAAAAGAAAAAATGTAATTATATATACTGTATTAATAGTTTTTGCATTGATTTGGATATCTCCAATATACGTTGCAGTAAAGAAATCATTACAAGTAACAGGTTTTTCCAGTTACGTTGCAGTTATAACTTATGAAAAAATTAATTATTTTAACGTGGTGTTAAATAGTTTAATTATATCAGTTACTACTGCTGTTGTAGTAATATTGATATCCTCATTAGCGGGGTTTGCTTTTTCAAAAATGAACTTTGTTGGAAAAAAGTTTATTTATTTGTTGTTTTTAGGATGTCTTGCGGTTCCAGCAGCATCAGTTACGATGCCTTTGTTTTCAACTATAAAAAACTTTGGTTTAATAGATACTAGACTTGGTGTTATTATTGCTTTAATTGCTTTTAATACACCTATGATGTTAATGATGATTACTAACTACTTTTATAGTGTCCCAGACTCATTACTAGATTCAGCTAAAATTGATGGAGCTAGTTCTATTTCAGTATTTAAGAATGTTATGGTTCCCTTAGCAACACCTATCTTCGCTACTACTTTAGTTTTAACTTTTATTTATTCTTGGAATGAATACTTGATGCCTTTGTTAATAATAAGAACAGAGCAAAAATATACAGTAACATTAGCAGCTCAATACTTTATGTCAACAATATTTCAAAGTCCAGCTGATGTAGCTAGAATATATGCTGCAATGCTACTCTTAACACTACCATCTATAATTGTTTATTTATTAAGTCAAAAATATTTGCAATCCGGTTTAATAGCCGGTGCTATAAAGGAGTAATTATGAAATATTACAACAATCCCATATCCCCTTCAACAAAACCTGACCCTTATATTCTACAATATAATGGAGAGTATTATTGTTACTCTACTCATAGAGACGGTGTTAAAGTAAGCTATTCAAAAGATTTAGTACATTTTGAAGACAAGGGGTTTGCTTACTCTTTAGAGAGTGAAAAGGATTTTTGGGCTCCTGCTGTTGTTTATATTAACGGTATTTTCTATTTATACTTTTCTTCTGTTAAGAAAACAGATAAAGATACTCTTGAAGAAATGTTAAAGGTCGCAACATCTCATTCTCCATTAGGACCTTTTACTTTTGAAAAGCAATTCTTTGATTACTTTTCTATAGATGCACACCCTTATTTCTATCGAGGAGATTTATATTTATTTTATTCAACTAATATATTGGGTTGTGATGAGAATATGCCAGGAACATCTATTTTAGTAGATAAGATGAAATCTCCACTCCAATTTGAAGGAAAGCCTAAAGTAGTAGTTCCTCCCACTCTAGAAGATGAAGTATATGAGAAAAACAGATTCCTTGATAATAGAGATTGGCATACAATTGAGGGAGCTTCAATAATTGAAAGAAACAATAAAATGTATATCTTATACAGTGCTAATTCTTATCTAAATGAGAACTACTTTATTAATTACAGTGTTGGTGATTTAGAAGATGATATAAGGGATATTAACTTTGTAAAGTATCCAAATGATTATGAATATCACGCTCTTATGAGAAAGAATAATTTAGTTAGTGGCACAGGACATAATTCAGTATGTAAAGGACCTGACTTAATTGAAGACTTTATTGTTTATCATGGTAGAAATAATGATATCCCCTTGGATCATAATATAGAGCAAAGAACTATGAGGATTGATAGATTAACTTTTGAGGGGAATAAGTTAATTTGTGATGGCCCTAATTTAAATAAAATTAAAATTCCAAAACAGCCAATAGTAAAAGAATCTAACTTAATACTAAATAATGACAAGAAAACAATAAAAACAAAAGGCAACTATGTTTTTGATTTATGGTTACAGGGAAACCCTTCTCATTCTGGAATAAGATACGGGTTTAATATAGGGAAAAACCTTCAGTTTGAATTGTTACAAGGCTTAAATACAATTAATGTTTATAAAATAAACGGTAATATTAAGCGTAAAATACAAAAAATTGAATTAACGGATAATTACAACCATACTGTTTCACATTTATTTAAAGTAACAAAAGTTTATAATAGTATTTCTCTTTTACTAGAAGATGGGAGAATATTTAACTTTAATGATTCTGTTGAAAATGATGTTGAAATCTTTAGCCTATTTAGCCAAATAAAAATAGTCTATTTTGCTCTTAATTCATTTAACACTCTAGAGGGGAACAATTTATTATACCTAGAAAATTTTCTAGATTTTAATAAAACTCTTTATGTTTGGAATAATAAAATTGATATAAAAAGAGAAACTGAAATAAGGTTTAAAAAAGAAGGAACTCACAGTTTAACAATAGAACCTATGTCTAATTTAGCTATTATAAAAGATGGTGAAAATCATATTAGCGTTAAAGAAAATATGGATATTGTTTTTAATTATAAAAAAGAATCAAGTTTATTGTTGTTTTGTAACCAAATAAGGATTGTTAAATACAATTATACAAAAATTTGCAATGATTAACAATTTATTGTAAACCCATGAATTACGCCCGAATGATATTATTAAATATATCATGAAAGGAGAAAAGAAAATGAAAAAAATGTTTAAAACTTTAATAGTATTGCTATTAACTTTAGCTACTATTTCACCAATGTTTGCAGGGGGAGCACAAGAGAGTGCGCCTGAATTAGAAGATGGATCTGTAACTTTAACACTATGGTCTTGGTTACCAACTACAGTTCAATGGGACATTATGGTTAAAGCTTTTGAGGAAGAATATCCAAATATTAAGATTGATTATACTCGCACAGAACAAAATGACTACTTTGAAAAACTACAAGTAGCTATGGCTTCTAATACTGGACCAGATATGTTTGGCTTATCAAGTGGTGCATATGTTAATAGATATGCAAACTTTGCTGAACCAATGGATCAATTAGCAGATAAATATTTACCAGGATGGGAAAATATAATTTCTAAATCAGCTGTTGGTGAATGTGTTTCTGATAAGGGTGTTCAAGTTGGTATGCCAATGTTAGTAGCTGGTATGGAATATCTACTTTATAACGAGTCATTAATGAAAGAATGTGGAATTACAGAAGTTCCTACAACAAATGCTGAAATGGTAGCTGCCTCTAAAATTATTAGAGAAAAAGGATATATGCCTGTAGCAATGGGTGCTGCTGATGATTGGCAAAACGTTGACTGGTTTGTAAATGTTAGCAATCAATTTGAACCTAATGCTGTTTATGCAGCAGCTGAAGGTAAGAGAAGTTTCACCGATCAATGTTTTATTGATACTGCTAATGCTTGGGCATCTTTATTTACAAATGGTGTATTCCAAGATGGAGCTCTTGGTGTTGTAACTTATCCTGATGCTAGAGACCAATATTTCTTTGATAGAAAATCAGTTTTCTTTGCAACAGGTTCATGGCATGTAGGAGTAACTTCTCCATCAAACCCTGAATTACAAGGAACAAAGATTCAAACTAAAGGTGATGTTATTGGTATGACAATGTTCCCACAAATGGGTCCAGAAGAATTTAGAGCAACAACTGGTGTTGATTTAATGCTAGGAGTTAATAAGTCTTGTAAGAATAAAGAAGCTGCTGCTACATTTATCGAGTTTATGAGTATGGGTACTGGCCAACAAATTTGGATTGACTTACTACAAGGATCCCCTGTAGCAAATACTATAACTTATAATGGTAAAGTTGATGGAGTACTACAACAAGAAAGTATTGATGCTCTTAACAAGTGGAATAGTAACGCTATTGGATCAAGAAAACTAAATTACCCAGAATTAGAAAAAGCTATTGTTGTTGCAATGCAAAATATTGCAGCAGGTGCTGATGCATATGATGAATTAGCTGAAGTAGAGAAAATTTCTAAAGCTATTGAAAGGTAGTAATTGAAGTTTATATTTAAGACTTGAATATAATCATTGAAGTTAAGCTAACTTCAAAGACAAAGTAAAAAAAATTATCATTAAAGCTTGGCTTCGATACTTATCAAAGCCGAGCTTTAATATATTAGATCAATAGCATTTTTTAAAGAAAGGTGTCTGCTGAGGATAGAGCAGCATTACTCTCTCAATGTTTCATAAATACACTTTTTTCCATAAATATCAAATAGCTTCATAACTTCATCAAAAGCTTTCATAGCAGAAGTTCCATCTACTGCTGCTAAAGAACATCCAGCTGTACAAGAAGCAACCTTAAGAGCTTTATCTAAAGAGAATTTTTTGTTAATAGAGATTAAGATACCTGCTAAGAACGCATCTCCAGCTCCTGTAGTTCCTTTGATATATCTTTTAGGTATATGTAACGACTCAGCTTTATAAACCTTATCGCTTTTACAATCGAGCCCATAACTACAGAACTGAGAGTGAATAACAACCCAAGTTGAAACACCTAGTTGTTTTAATTTATGGAGGGCATTAATAATTCTCTCTTCATTAATGTTCCCATTATTATCTACAATTCTTACACCGCTTACACTTTCAGCTTCAATTTCATTGATAGTACAATAATCAGTATATTTTAAAGCACTCTTTGCAACCTCTATAGTTTTATCATCACTTTTTGAAACCATATCAATAGAAGTTTTAATACCTCTTTTTTGTGCTTGAAAGAGTAGTTTAGCAATATAACTTCCATACTGTTTTTCTCTATCCATTAGTTTGCCAATTAAACCAATGTACTCTACTTGTAAAAGATCAGCTTTTACATAATCCAAATCAACATGCTCTATACTAAAGTCTTTATTTGAAGCGGGGTCAAAGAAGAAGGTTCTTTCTTTAGTCTTCTCTGAGTTCATAACGTGGGTACAAGGAGTTTTATCAAGAATGGTAACCCTTGAAGTATCAATTCTTTTATATTTCTTAAACTCTTCTAAGATAAGGGAGGCTTCTTTGTCTTTTCCAAGAGCGCTTTTTACAACGACATTGATATTACTATCGAGTTTAACTAAATCAATAATAATATTTCCAGCTCCTCCAATAGAGAAACTAGTGTTCTTTATAGTAGCTAAAGCACTTTCATTAGGATATTCATCTATAAAGTAATGCTTGTCGATAATAACAGGCCCTACTACAATAATTGTTTTACTCATTTAAACTAAAAACTCCTATAGCTTTTTTTATCATCTTCCTTAATTGCTTTAGTAGCAATACAAGAATGTCTTGGTATGAAGATGTTATCATCTTCTTTATACGTCTTCAGATGAATATAAACAGTTTTACCATCTTTTAAAATCTTATCACTAAAATCGTACCATATAATCAAATATATTTAACAATTGATTTTCTTGCTCCATTAGTAGTTGCAGTTTAGACCTCCTACTTAGAAAGATTTCTTCCTCCATGCAAAACAAAAGGAATATCAGTAGCTTGTTTAATAAGTTAAATTCTTTCTAAGTCTAAAGCTGGTTTTTCTTTATATAAACCATGAGCAGTACCTAAAACAATTGCTAGTGCATCAACATTAGTTCTTTCTACAAACTTTTTAACTAGCGAGGAGAAGTGTATATACCTCATTTAAGTTAGCAAAGCTTCTCACTGTTTTATAATATCAAGTTCGCCAATTTCACTTTCACAAATAAAGATATGACCATTCATAGCTTCAACACTAACATTTACACTATGGGCTGCTTTAACTGGTTATCTAGTTTCTTTAACATTTTTCTTAAAAGAAGAAGAGGACGCATCGACCATTACTAGAGCAAAACTAAAGTAAAATCTAAATGAGTAGCTTCTTTACATTATTCAAAGCAACTACCAGGATCACTAGAGACACAAGAAAGAACTCTTGCTTTCTTTGCAAATATATTATTATTACAGAAGCATCTTCTAAACGTATAAAAGAGGAGGTGCCTCCTGCTTAATTTAATATAACCGGTTAATATAAGAGGGGAATTTAATTCTTCTTCTGCTTCAACAATTTTCAGAACCTATTCAAACATTTGAGGGTAACAGCACCAACGCCAAACCCATTCTCATCAGCTATTTTCAAAAATTTCACTTTAATTTAATAAGATGTATAAAAATGTCACCTGTTATTCCACAACATTATTACATCTTTTCCTTGAAATTCCCCTATAAATTCTTTTAAAAAAGCAACTTTTTTTAACATAAAAGCTAATAATTCAAGCAAAACACATAACTTAGCACTAAAATTTTCACCCCTTCTTAGCTAAAGTATGTAACCTAAAAGGATTAAATTGTTTATTAATTATTACAGAGAGGATTAAGAGTTAGTCAAAAACTAACAAAAGAAGTACAAAAGAGTAAACTAACCTTTTAGTAGCAACTAATAAAAGACAATTATCTAATATGAAAAGAGCTAAAGAAAAGAATAAAAAGTGAAAATGACAAAAAGGAATAAAGTGTAAGATTCCCTTTTTAATTTGGTGTTTAATGTTGCAAGGGTGCTAATAATAGGTTATTATACGTTGCATAACTACTGGGAGATAAACATATAAAGAAGAGAAGTAAGGAATTATCATAATGTTCACTCAAAATGAACACTTTTTATTCTTTACTTTTTTTAATTGTAGCTCCCCTTAAAGTATGTTTAGTAATGATTCAATGATTTTAGTATACATTGATAAGTCATGGTATTAAAACTTGAAGAAAATAGATGATACCTAATACAGAATAAACTTATTCTGTATTGGTTTACCACGCCTCTTCAAAATAAAGACTAAAGTCAAATGAATAAAATATGATTGTAAGTTATAATTACTAATTCAAAGTTTACTACTAAAACAAACAATTCAATAATTAATATTTCTATTACTAATAGTATCTAATAAGGACCCTTATAAGAGATGAATTCAAGAAAAGCTAAAATATTATTGTTAATGATAGTAGACTTTATCATGTTTGTTATAGCATTGATACTTTCAATGTTTATAGTAAACGGATCAATAGAAGGATTTACTAGTTATACATTTATAATATTTTTATCTCAACTGATTTGTTTAGTCTTATTTAAAGTTTACAGAGTTAGACTATTAGATAGTTCAATAGAACTAGCTATAAGAGGATTAGCTGTAGTAATAGGAGCAACACTAGGGTTTATCCTAGTATTTAAAGCAAGAATACTAGATATTTCAGTATTTAGAATATTTATTAGTTACTCAGTACTCTCATACCTTTTTACAATGGGTTATAGGATAACATATAGATTTGTTATGAACACTCATGGTAGAAGAAACTATATAAGTAGTGATCTTATCCATAACTCAAGAAAGATATCGTTAGTCTACGGAGCTGGAGAGACAGGAAAAGCCTTAGCAAGACAATCAACTATAGGAAGACTTGAATACAACATAGTTGGATTCATTGATGATGATACAACAAAGAAAGATACTCTAATATTAAATAAACCAGTTCTTGGTAATATTAATGATTTAGAAAATGCTTTAGTACATTCAAAAGCTCAAACACTTATTATTGCAATAACACAGCTTTCTGCAGAGAAAATGCAAGAAGCAGTAAGCAGTGCTAATGCAATTGATGTAGAAGTGAAGATAGTACCTTCTCTCTTTGAACTAGAATATTCAAACAAACAAACAATAGATTTAAGAAATGTTGATTACAGTGACCTTCTTGGAAGAAAACTCATTGAAATAGACAGAGAACCTATACAAGAGATGATACAGGATAAGGTAGTACTTGTTACTGGAGCTTGTGGTAGTATAGGGAGTGAAATATCCCGTCAAGCTAAGAGTTATAATCCAAAGAAACTAATATTACTAGATATAGATGAAAGCTCTCTTCATGATATATGTATAAGACTATTAGATTACAAAGCAGAATGGAGTGACGAAGTCATTCCAGTACTCTGCGATATTAAAAACAAAGAAAAGATAGATAGTATTATAGAACAATATAAACCAGATATAATATTCCATGCAGCCGCTTATAAACACGTTCCCCTTATTCAGCTTTACCCTGAAGAAGGAATAAGAACTAATGTAGGTGGCTCTTTTAATGTATTAA
>CAZHNE010000038.1:0-10630 GCA_964533775.1 uncultured Spirochaetaceae bacterium
TTTAGGTGAAGAAATTGAATCCTTGGAAAAGGATGATTTGTTGATTAAAAACAAGGAAATTCTTCAAGAAATTTTAACAGAAATTGATAGTGAGCCTGATGAATCAGCTTTTAATGAAGTTGAAGAAGATCCAGATGATGAAGCTTTTATTAAAGATGACATTGATGATGATGATGACGAAGATGATGTAACAATCGATCTTGAATTAGCAAGTGAAATAGATACTAAAAAAGTTATCATTACTAAAGTAGAAGAAGATGACGAAGATGAAGAGGATGAAGAAGATGATGAGGAAAAGATAATTGACTCAGCTGATATGACCGCATTCTCATTTGATTCTGAAGATACAGTTGGTTCTTCTGAAAAAGTTTTCGACATTAATTCTATTAATACAACTACAACATCACCACCAAAAGAAGAAAAGAAATCCACAGCGGTTTTAAGTAATACAAAAGGTGACGTGGATGATCCAATACGCTTATATCTAAGAGAAATTGGTAAAGAAAAACTGTTAACTGCAGAAGACGAAGTAATGCTTTCTAAGAAAATGGAAGAAGGCAATGCTATTATTGTAGAAGTAATTAAAAATAATGGAATTTTGATTTCTTTTTATACAGATATTATCAGAAAATTAGAAACTAAAATTGATGAAACAGAAATGGAGTTCTCACAAAAAGAGTTAAAAGAATTGTATGCTGAACAAAAGCGATATAATCAATACTACAGAGAACAACTCAATCCGTTTAAAGCCTCTATAAAAGAATATCAAGCGTTAAAACAAGAGTTAATTTCTAAAGGCCAAGACTTTTTAGATGATAGCAAATTACAAAAGAAACGAAATAAACTATTTACATCTTTAAATACTGTTATTTTACAACCTGAAGAATTAACCGCTTTTACAGAACGCTATGTTCATGCTGAATTATCTATAGTTGAATTAATGGATTCAATGCAAAACTTGCAAAATAAACTTAATATTTCTTCAACAAAAGAGTTAAGACAATTAGGAAGAGATCTAGCAACTCGCTCAAAAAGCAAGTTAATAGAAGAGGAATTAAATATGAGTGCTAATGAAATAAAAGAACTTATATCTAATTTCCAGTTAACTGAGAAAACTTTAAAAGAAATTGAATATTCTTTTGAAGCAACAAGAAATGAAATATTAGAACAAGCGGTAGTCAGTAAACGTGGACGCAAAATGATGAAGACTGCTAAAGATAGATTGATTAAAGCAAACTTAAGATTAGTAGTATCAATTGCTAAAAAGTATACAAACAGAGGACTTCATTTCTTTGACTTAGTTCAGGAAGGAAATATTGGTCTTATAAAAGCTGTTGAGAAGTTTGAATATAGGAAAGGGTATAAGTTTAGCACATACGCTACTTGGTGGATTAGACAAGCTATTACAAGGTCTATTAGTGATCAAGCAAGGACTATTCGTGTACCTGTTCATATGATTGAACAAATTAATAAAGTAGTTAGAGAGTCTCGATTATTAATGCAATCATTAGGACGAGAACCTTCAGATGAAGAAGTTGCTGACAGATTAGGCTGGGATGAAAAGAAAGTTAAAACTGTTAAAAACGTAGCTAGAGAACCGATATCATTAGAAACTCCAGTTGGAGAAGAAGAGGATTCTCTTCTATCTGATTTTATTGAGGATAAAGAAGTAGAAAACCCAGCTACACAAACAGCTTATAGACTTTTACAAGAGCAATTATTAGATGTGTTACACACATTGCCTGCAAGAGAGCAAGAAGTTCTTAAAATGCGTTTTGGAATAGACGGCGGATACTCTTTAACATTAGAAGAAGTAGGGCTGTACTTTGGTGTAACAAGAGAAAGAATCAGACAAATTGAAGCAAAGGCACTTAGGAGATTAAGACATCCTAAACGAGCAAAACAATTAAAAGATTTTATTAACACATAGATAGTATATTCGCTAAATATATTTATTGTTATTAATACAATCATTATTGATAATAAATAGTATTTATGTTAATTTTATGCCTGTGTGCTAAAAATAGCATACAGTGATTTGACCAAATATAAACTCTAAATAGAGTAAAGATTAGATTTCAGGAGATAGTGATGCAAAAAGAAGTATTCACGAAGCTAGCAAGACTTCAAGATAGCTTAAAAGCGAAATTTCGCGTAGAAGAAGAGATAAAACAACTTCCATATGATTTAAAAATAAAAAAGTCACTTCTTGATAAAGTAAGTAGTGATTTTGAAAAATTAAGTTTAAACGTTAAAAATATAGAAAAAGAATGTAAAACTCTTCGTTTTGAATATGAGAATGCTGTAGTTGCTCATGAAAATAATCAAAAGCAGATGGAATTCATTTCTACACAAAGAGAATTCGAAGCGTTAGAAAAACAAATTAGTGATTCTCACATATTAGAACAAAATTTACTAAAGCAGTTACATGCAAAAGAAAAGTATTTAACACAAATACAACAAGATTTAGAAGAACAAAAAGTTGTTCTAGATGAAATACAATCTGAAGTTAAAGAAGAAGAAGAAAAGCATGATGAAATTTTACTTGAAAAAAATGCTGAAAAAGATAAGCTTCTAACAGAATGTGAATCATTAGTAAATGAATATGAAATTTCTTCTGATTTGTATACTAAGTTTTCAAGCATTGTAAAAAACAAATCTGGTTCCGGCATAGTTCCTATTCATGATAACGTATGTAATGGTTGCCACATGTTATTACCAGTACAATTTGTAAATGATGTAAGAAGTTTAGAAGAAATCGAATTCTGCCCTTATTGTTCTCGTGTTCTTTATTTTGAAGAAATTGACTTAGGCACTGACTCTGATACAATGGAAATCAAAGAAGGTTCATTAACAACATTTGCTGATGAAGAAGAATTTGATTTAGATAATTTATAATAGAATATAGTTTTAGGTTTTCTAGATAATCGCATGCAGTCTTTTCTGTATGAGGAAAGTCCGGGCTCCACAGGACATAATGCCGGGTAACGCCCGGAAGCAGTAATGCTATAGATAGCGCAACAGAAAGTAAACCGCCTATAATTTTATAGGTAAGGATGAAAGGGTGGGGTAAGAGCCCACCGCGTGAATGGTAACATTCATGGCACGGCAAGCCTCATTAGGAGCAAGCCCAAGCAGTAAGAAGAGTGGTTCCGCTTATTTCTTACGGGTAGGGTGCTAAAGGTTTATAGTAATATAAACCGTAGATAGATGATTATCGTTATACAGAACCCGGCTTATTGAAAACCTATTTTTCTTCTTTCTTAATAAGATCCCAAACTTTATTTAACTCGTCTGCGTTATTTAAAGATAGAGGGATCTTTTTTTTATCACAAATTGTTTTAACTTTATTAAATCTAGTTTTAAATTTGTTAGTAGATCTTCTAAGAGCTAATTCAGGCCTAATCTTTAAAAATCTAGATAAGTTAATAGCTGCAAGTAATAAGTCTCCAATTTCATCTTCCATAGCATCTTTATCATTATTTTCAAAAGCTTCTATAACTTCAGAAAGTTCTTCAGTAACTTTATCAGCTACATCCTTTGCATTATCCCAATCAAATCCAGCTTTACTTACTTTCTTCATACACTCAAAGGAATATTCTAGTTGGGGTAAGGATGAGGGTACTTTGGTGAAGAAGTCATGTATATCATCGTGGCGTCCTTCAACATTCTTTTTAATATTATCCCACAAATCAATTACCTGATCGCTTTTAAGAGTTTTGTCTAAATATGAGTCACTAAAAACATGAGGGTGTCTTCTAACTAGTTTTTCACATTCATTATTAATACTATCAACTAAATTAATGTCTTTATATTCCTGGTGAATAGTAAGTAACATTATTGCATTTGTTAACATGTCCCCAAGCTCTTCAGAAATATTGTCTAAATCATTATTATTAATGGCATCAATATATTCATAAGTTTCATCAATAAGATGAATAGCGAAATCTTTGTTAGATTGTTTTCTATCCCAAGCACAACCGTTTTCACTTCTAAGCAACACTGTAATCTCTTTTAATTGAGATAGGGCATTAGAAATAGTTTCATGTTTAATTAATTTAAAGTTTATCATATTTGTAGATTAGTTAGAATTTCGTAAAAAAGAAAGTGCTAATTAAAGAATTAATAAAATAATTATCCTAGTTAACGGAATATATATTATTTGCATAAAAAGTTATATTATTAAAGATCAAAAATATTAATCTTATGTAGATCAGTCCAGAAAATGTTAGAAAAATCGCCTTCAACACTCATTGCACAAAAAACTATGACTTTAAAATCACTAGCTTCTTGTAATTCCTCATCTGTTGAAAAGATATAATCATAATCTTCATCAGTTATAGCAGAAGAAATAAACTTATCATTATTAAATCGTTTTAACTCGATATTGTCTGTTCCATTAAAATAAGTATCCTCAGTTTCATTTGTTTCTTTTAAAGTAAAGCTTGTTCCACCAGCTGTGTTCTTTTGTAAAGTAAAATCAGCGACATATTTTTTATTGTAAATAAGATTTTTTATTGAGGACAAATAGTTTGTAGGATTTTGCTCTAAGTCATTATAAGTAAATTTATATAACTTTAATTTTGAATTAGAATACTCTTCGTTTAGTACGAATTTATCATCCTTGTTAGTAGTAATTTGCCTACCTGGAAGTTCAGCATAAGTTTTTTTAAATAAAGATTTTAACTGATTTATATAAGTTGTTTCTGAGATTCCTGTTTTTTCTGGCGAATAAATAGAATAAAAATAACATAAGGAGGGAGAATTATTTAAAACAAAAAAATCATCAATTTCAAAAGTTAAAGTTGTTTTGTATGTATTTTCATCTATCTCTGATGTAACGAAATTATAATAAGAATCCTTTCCATCAAAATTAAAGCTTAGTGGAATTCCACAAGAAATTAAAAAAAGTAAAGACACACAAAAAGTAATAACTCTACTAATTTTTATGTGTCTCTTTAATTTATATTTATAAATCATTTAATAGTTTAATAAACTATTTTGTGCAAGCTTGCCATACTCTGAGTTTGGGAACTGGTCAGCTAACTGTTGGAATTGCCCTTGAGCTAACTCTTTGTTACCCTCTTTCTCATAAATACGAGCTAGTGTAAACATTGTTTTTGGTGTTTCAGCAGCATCGTTTCCATAAGTATCTATTAACTGTTGGCAATATTCAACAACTAAAGAGTCATCACCTAGTTGTTCTGCACAAACAGCAGCGTTACTCAATGCTAAAGATCCCATATAAGTCCCTGATGCTTTATTTGAAATATCAATAAACTGATCAAGAGCAGCTTGATAATTTTCGTTAGTAAACTCGTTTAAAGCTAAAAGATAAGATGATTTGAAACCAACATAACCTTTTTCATCTTTTAAATCTGTTAAAGCAGCTAAAGCCTCATCTAAATCTTGTTGATAGGTATCAGATTCAGGATTAGCATTTACTGCACTTGAAAATTGTGTTTGAGCTACATCTAAAGCTTCAATATTTTTTTCTGCTTTATTATTAAGTGAAAAGTTAACAATTCCAATAATTATAACAATCACTACAACTGCTAAAGCAATATATTTCAAAAATTTGATGTTATTTGTTAAAAAAGAAGACACTTTATTCCCTAGAACAACATCTTCTTTTTCTTGTAAATCTTTATTTTTACTCATTTAAAACTCCCTTTTAGGAAATGTTAAACAGGCGGTAATTCCGCCTGTTATTATATTTACTGATTTAGTTATCGTCTTTGGATGCCATTAAGTCAGCAAATGTGAAAGTGTCCTCTTCATCATCGTTACCATGTATATACTTGGCAATTTCTGATTGTTGTGAACGCTTAATCATTTCTTTTATTGAAAGGGAAAGCTTTTGGGTATTAGGATTACATTC
This sequence comes from uncultured Spirochaetaceae bacterium, assembly GCA_964533775.1. Lineage (GTDB taxonomy): Bacteria > Spirochaetota > Spirochaetia > Sphaerochaetales > Sphaerochaetaceae > Pleomorphochaeta. Next base: position 5,882 of record CAZHNE010000038.1, read on the forward strand.
TATAACCATAGCTGTAATTGGATCACCAACATTGTATTTCTTTAATACTTCGTCAGTAAACTCTTCATCTGGTCCAACTAAGTTATATTTAGTAATTAATCCATCAATATCTCCAATAACTTTTACGAATACACCAAAGTCTGTAACATTGGAAACAGTACCTGAGATTTTACTATATCTTGGGTAGTCTTTTCTTAGCACATTCCAAGGGTTATCTTCAAGTTTTTTAACACTTAAACGAATTCTTCTATTATCAGATTCTACTCTTGTTACAACTACATCAATAGATTCACCTTCTTTACAGAAAGAAGACATATTCTTTAATTTTTTAGTCCATGAAACATCATCAATGTGTAAGAACCCATCGATACCTTCTTCAAGGTTAATAAATGCACCACTGTTTGTAATTTTTACAACTGGTTTATTTAATGTCATTCCAACTGGATATCTTTCAGCAATTGTATCCCAAGGATTTTCTAATAATTGCTTTAAGCCTAAAGAAACTCTTTTCTTATCTAAGTCATAACCTAAGATTTTTGCATTAACCACATCACCCATATTTAAAATTTCTTTAGGGTTGTTAATTCTCTTAGTCCAAGACAATTCTGATATATGAGCTAAACCTTCAACACCAGGCTCAATTTCAATAAAAACACCAAAACTTGTTATTTTAGTTATTGGAGCAGTAATTACATCATTTACATGATATCTTTGCTCAAAAGTTGACCATGGGTCTTCACTCATGTGTTTTAAACTCAAATTGATTTTTTGTGATTCTGGATCAATGTTAATCAAACGTAGTTGAACAACCTGCCCTTTTTTCACAAAATCTTTTGGTCTAGTTACATGGCCCCAACTCATATCGTTGATATGTAGTAAGCCATCAAATCCGCCTAAATCAATGAACGCACCGAAGGATGTAAAGGATTTAACAACGCCTTCAATTACATCACCAATTTTAACTGTTGAAAAGAACTCATCTTTGTTTTCTTTGATTTTCTTTTCTAAGTATTCTCTTCTTGAAACAACGCTTTTAAGTTTAGTTCCTGCATGGAACTTATCAATTACAAAGAAGTCAGTGATTCCAATTAATGTTTCTGGCTCTTCAACTCGAACAACATCAGCTTTTGATAATGGACAGAAGCCTTTATAACTTCCACCTAAATCTACTTCAAAGCCACCTTTAATTACTTTGATAAAAGTACCTTGAATAGGCGCTCTTTCATCAGCGGCTTTTCGTAATTCATCTGTTCGTTCTTTTATGTCAGCACGTTTTTTTGATACAACGATTTGACCATGTTTGCCTTCTTTAGCAACAATAACAACTTTTACGCTATCACCAATTTCTGGTGATTCTTCGAATTCACTGCGAGAAATTTTACCCTCGCTCTTGTAACCGACGTCAACAAAAACATGCTCATTATTTACCTGAACCACAGTTCCGGTCACGAGCTGACCGTCTTCGATGCCATCAAGAGATTTAAGATACTCCTCCTGCATTAATTGCATACTGGTTTTCTTTTCTTCAATTTCACTCTCGTTAGCCACTTGCTTTCTCCTGATCCTAAATTCCTATATTTATCGCAAATCTTGCGTTTTTATAGCTTTAATCACTTTCTCACAAACTTGCATTATGGTCAAGTACGAAGTATCAATAATTATTGCATCATTTGCAATCTTTAGGCTTCCTACTGGTTTTTCCCTATCATTTTTATCTCTCTTTTTAATTTGGGATAAAATGGTTTCATAGTTTTGACCTTCTGGATGTTGGTTAAATCTTCTTTTTGCCCTTATTTCTGCTTTTGCATCAAAATAAAATTTGTAATCTGCATCAGGAAAAACAACTGTTGTAATGTCTCTTCCTTCAACTATAATATCTAAGCCTTTAGCAATATCTTTTATAGTGGAGTTAACTATTTCTCTAATTCTTGGATCAACACTAACCCCAGATACAAATTTATCAACATTGGCTAAGTGCAATTTATCTTCAACATCAACACCATTAACACAAACTTTTGAGTTTTTCACGCTCATTTTAATATCTTTTGCTGTTTTTAATACAGCATCTTGATTTAAAATATCCTCATTCCTTAGTTGGTGTGCATACGTTATTGCCCTATAAAACGAGCCCGAATTTAAATAATATAAATTAAGTTTTTCAGCTAATATAGCTGCTATTGTACTTTTTCCTACGCCAGCAGGCCCATCTATTGCAATTACCATATATTTACCACCCCTTACCTATTTTAAGACTTTTTGAGCTAGCAGCATTTTCACCTGCTAACAATCTTTCAATTTGATTGTAACTTAATTTTCTAAATTGACCTGGTTCTAACTCCCCTAGCTCAATATTTCCAATTCTTATTCTACATAGCTGTTTAACGTTATAATCAAAATAACCAAATATTTTTCTTATTTCTCGGTTTTTACCTTCAGTTAAAACAACTCTTGTCCATTTTTTAGTAAGTACTTGGAAACTTTTAATTTTATAAGGTCTCTTTTGATCTATATAAATACCTTCCATAGCTTTCACTAAGTCTTTTTTTTGTACTTCTCTGTCTGTAGCTACAAGATATTCTTTTTCAATTTGGTGAGATGGGTGCATAATTTTATTAGCAACATCACCATCATTTGTATATAAAATTAAGCCTGTAGATTCTTTATCTAAGCGACCTATGTGAAATAGTAAGTGCCAATCATTAATTGTTATTAATTCTCGAGCATATAAACTTTCATTTGGATCAAAGTTAGTACATACATATCCTTTTGGTTTATGCAGTGCAAAATAATACGTTTGATTTGCTGGCTCAACTGTTTCTTCATCTAGTTGAACAACGTCTTCTTCTTCAACTTTTGTTCCTAATTCTGTAACTCTTTTTGCATTTATTTTAACTCTGCCAGCTGTTATTAGCGTTTCACAAAATCTTCTACTTCCGCAACCACTTTTAGCAAGATATGCTTGTAGTCTTATTGGATAATTTATCTTCAACCTTTACTCCTCAGTATTTTCTTCATCCGTGAACCTTGTTTTATCAATATCTGATAACTTTGGCAATTCACTTATACTTCTTAAATTAAATTCTAACAAGAACTTTCTAGAAGTTCCATACAAACAAGGGTGTCCTGGAACATCTTTTCTGCCAATTACTTTAATATATTCTCTATCTCGTAATAAACGAACAATCCCATCACTAGAAACGCCTCTTATGTTTTCTATCTCTCTTCTTGTAACAGGTTGACTATATGCAATTATAGAAAGTGTTTCAAGAGCTGCTTTACTAAGTCTTTTGTCCACTTTTTTACCGTAACATTTTCTTAAATCAACGTGTAAATCTCTAGCAGGTAAAAATTGAAATCTATCGTGCTTACTGCTTAAAACAATGCCGTGCATAAATGTTTCAAAATGTTCTTTTAATTCTTCTAGAGCATTGTAGATAGCGTCTTGTGAAAGATGTGTCATTTTCATTAATCTATCTTTACTTACACTATCATTTTCAAGAAAAAGAATTGTTTCAACAAGACGTGCATCGTTAGATAAAATAGTATTAGAGCTGCTTTTGTTCTTTTTATCCTTCATTATTTATTCATCATCCTCTAAATCAATTTCTTCAAATTCCCCAATACTTATAATATTATCTCTTAATTTTGGGATTTCTTCTTCACTTTTGTCTTCTATAGTATAGTTGTCTTCGTCAATTTTATCATTAATATCATTTTCATTATATAAGCCTTTTTCAATAGCTTCTTCATATTGTTCATCAATAAAGTCTGCTTCATCAGCTTCAATTGATACAATATTTTTCTTTTTAATAAAAATAGTTTCATAAGGCGTTTTTTGTACTATTGTTATCATATCAAACTTGCAAGCATCCAATATTGCCATAAAGGTGCAAATAATATGAAGAGGTTTATTTAAAAAAACAATAATTTCCTCAATTAAAAGCTCTTCTTTTGTTTCAAAGAGCTCATTCATTAAAGCTAGTTTTTCGTTAACAGTTACTTCTTCATAAACATTAAAAACTTTTGTCGGAGAAATCTTGCTTATTATAGAGTTAAATGTTTTTAATAATCTCTTTAAAGTAATATCTTCAAACAATTCTTGATCTTCAAAAGGAATCATAAACTCTGTTTTTTTTCTTTCAATAAACAAGTCTTCTCTGTTTGCAGTATCTGTTAAAAGTTGAGTATATCTTCTAAATTTTTGGTACTCTAGCAATTGTTCAACTAACTCCTGTCTAGGATCGTCATATTCTTCATCAAAATCTAATTCGACTGGTAGGAGCATTCTGCTTTTAATATAAATAAGATCTGCTGCCATTTTATAAAAATCAGAAAGTTGATCTAACTCTATACTATCATTATCTTGTATATAATCTAAAAATTGCTCTGTAATTAGAGCTATTGGTATATCGTAGATATTTATTTGAGATTTTTGAATTAAGTGAAGCAACAGCTCTAATGGTCCTTCAAATGTTGGTATTTTGAAGAAATGGGAATTTTCATTTTTTATTGTTTCTAAAGCTGAAGTGTCCATGGATTATCTCTCTATTAAATAATAACTTAAAGTATACAGTTATGTTGATAAAATGTAAATTTAACACCTAAATTACTTTTTACTTTTAGCTATTAATATCAACAAAACCCCCACAGGTAAGTATATTTACTTTACTTTGGAGGTTTATTGAAGAAAACTATTTAATATTATTTCTTTTTAGTTTCTTTAGTTTCTTTTGTATCTTTGGGATCTTT
>CAZHNE010000038.1:10730-12985 GCA_964533775.1 uncultured Spirochaetaceae bacterium
ATCTTTGGGATCTTTCTCTTTTTCTGGTTTTGGAAACATAATCTCTCTAAGTTGTTTGTCTAATAATTTAACAATATCAGGATTGTCAGTTAAGAAATTAGTTGCATTATCTTTTCCTTGACCAATTTTTTCCTCTTTGTATGAATACCAAGAGCCACTTTTGTCAATTAATTCATATTTAATAGCAGCATCTAGTACACTACCAATATAGCTTAAGCCCTTACCAAACATTAAATCCATCTCTACTTTTTTAAATGGAGGAGCAACTTTATTCTTTACAACCTTAACTCTAACTCTGTTACCAACAATATTGTCAGATCCTTTGCTTAAAGTTTCAATTTTTCTAACTTCTAGTCTTACGGATGAGTAGAATTTAAGCGCATTACCACCAGTTGTTGTTTCAGGGTTTCCAAACATTACACCAATCTTCATCCTTATTTGGTTAATAAACACAATTGTTGTGTTACTTTTTGATAATATACCGGTTAATTTTCTTAATGCTTGGCTCATTAATCTAGCTTGAAGACCCATGTGTGAGTCTCCCATATCACCATCAATTTCAGCTTGTGGTGTTAATGCTGCTACTGAGTCAATAACAATAATATCGACTGCACCAGAGCGAACTAATTTTTCACAAATTTCTAAAGCTTGCTCTCCGTTATCCGGTTGAGAAATCCATAAGTCATCAATTTTTACACCAAGAGCGTTTGCATAAGTAGGATCTAATGCATGCTCTGCATCAATAAATGCAGCAATACCGCCAGCTTTTTGTGCTTCAGCAACAGCGTGAAGAGCTAAAGTAGTTTTACCACTTGATTCAGGACCATATATTTCTATAATTCTACCCTGAGGGTACCCCCCTATTCCTAATGCTTCATCTAGTAAAAGAGATCCACTAGAAATGCTTTTGATATCTAAAGAAATACCTCTGTCCCCAAGTTTCATTAGAGACCCTTTACCAAACTGTTTGTCAATTGAAGTTCTTGTTGCTTCTAGAGCATCTCTTTTTTGTTTTTCATCTGTTGGTTTACCCAGTGTAGCCTCTACATTTCTTTTTGCCATTTAATATTTTCTCCTTTAGATATACTTCACTAATCGTATTATAATAAAATTATTAGTAAATTGCTTTAAATATTACTATTTTCGTGCATTTCTTTTATAAAAGCACTTTTGTCTTTTGCTCCAAAAAAAGCAGAACCTGTAACAACAACATCAACACCTGCTTCTCTCAACAGCTTGATGTTTTTTGAACTAATACCACCATCACAGTTGATTTTAAATGAAAAGCCATGCTCTTTTTTTAACTGAGATAATTGTTTTATTTTCTCTAAACTGTAAGGGATAAAAGATTGACCGCCAAAGCCTGGGTTAACACTCATAATTAAAACTTGGTCTACTTCTGAAAGAACAGGAAGTAACAAGTCAACACTTGTGGCAGGGTTTATAGAAATGCCAACATCTTTATTGAAAGATTTAATCATTTGTAATGTTCTGTGCACGTGTTTTGTAGCTTCAAAATGTATACAAATACCATCACATCCTGCTTCTGCGAATTGTTGAATGTAGTTTTCAGGATTTTCAATCATTAAATGAGCATCAAAGTAAAGGTCACTATGTTTTCTCAAATCTTCAACAAATTTTGGTCCAAAAGTTATATTTGGAACAAATACACCATCCATAACATCTAAGTGCACCCATTGGGCATTAGCTGTTTTAATTGAATTTACTTCTTCTTTAATATTAGAAAAATCAGCAGCTAATATGCTTGGGGAAATTATTAATTTATTCATACGGTTATAATATCATGAAGATGAATTTTATTTCAATTGTTTTATTATTTATTACAAAATTTACAAAGATGTTTATTAAAACTAAGTTGAATGTTGTTGTTATTCTCTAATGTAAAAAAGCTTGATTAATTGCTCTGACTACAATTGAAAGAAAGATTAGTTGGTTTATTTTGTTTATCGAACTATATAATACCAACTTAGGGTTCACCTTTAATCCATATTTTCAAAAAATATCTGTTAAACTATAGAGTTTGATATGTTATAGTAGAACATAGTTATAATGAATGATTTAAATTTTACAAAAGGAAATATAATGAAAAAAAACTGCCTTCGCTATAATTGTGATTTTAATAAGTTGTCAAGCTACATTGTTTTCATTTGACATTTGGGAAATTGTAGAGACAGCAACAGTTGAAGAAATTCAAGAAGCAATTAATGTTGGAACTAATGTAAATGTTACAAACG
>CAZHNE010000039.1:0-12785 GCA_964533775.1 uncultured Spirochaetaceae bacterium
TACATATCTAAAAGGTTGTCTTAAATTCTTTTACACAAAGTTGTATTTATTTTGGACAAAGTCGCGTTCATCATGCTTAGACAATATCGCTTTCACTTAAGATAATAGCTATTATACAAATATTTAATGTTGCTTTATACACAAAAATAGGCTAGAATTTATATAATTTTATTATATATTTAGTAAGTAGTAAAATATTTAAAAGGAGAAAATATGTTAGTTAATCTACAAGAAGTTTTAGCAATTGCCGAAAGAGACCAAATTGCAATTGGTGCGTTTAATGTATGTAACTGGGAATCTGGAAGATCAATCATATCCGCCGCTGAAAAATGCAACAGACCTGTTATTATTCAATACGCAGATGGACATGCACCATTTATGTCTCTTGAAGAATCAGGTTATATCATGCTTGATTTAGCAAAAAGAGCAAAAGTGCCTGTTTGTGTAAACCTAGACCATGGTGAATCTTTCGAACGTTGCATGACAGCAATCAAACTTGGATTTACATCTGTTATGATAGATGCATCTGCAAAAGAATATGAAGAAAATGTCGCCGAAACAAAAGCAGTGGTAAGAGCTGCACATGCATTTAATGTAGGTGTTGAAGCAGAACTTGGACATATCCTTTCTCATGAAAATGGAGTTTCTGATGACAACATCGACAAAGAAAAGATGTATACTAACCCAGAAGTAGCAAAAGATTTTATTGAAAAAACAGGTGTTGATGCACTTGCTATATCTTTTGGTACAGCACACGGTCTTTATTTAAAAAAACCCATCCTAGATTTAGATAGAATTAAAGACCTTAGAATAGCTAAAAAAATTCCATATGTAATGCATGGTGGATCAGGTCTAAGCAAACAAGAATTTCAGACTGCAATTAAAAATGGAATAAGGAAAATTAACTACTATACATACATGAGTCTTGCAGCAGGAAAAGCAGTTAAAGATGCAATGGACAATGTCAAATCTGGTGAAAAAGTATATTATCATGACATCCCTCTCATTGCTGAAAAAGCTACAGAAGAAAATATCATAGAAACTATTAAGATTTTTTCTCATGAAATTTAAAAAAAGGGGTCAATATGGAAAATGAAATCATTTTTACTGGCATAATTAATTTAGATAAACATAGTTTTATCGAATATTTTCCAAAAGAAGGCCAATTAAGCAAAGTTATTAGTACCTCCCAGGATTTGGGAGGTATTGTGAATATTATGGGAGCTTTTCATAAATTGGATTCCACAGTGCCAATTTCAGTTAATACATTAATTGGAGCTGGACAAGATGGAAATACTGTTAACAAATTAATAAAAAAAAGGTTTCCTAACGTTGATTATTCTGGCGTTAAATACATAGGGAAAAATCCTGTTACTCTAGTTATTAACTCAGAAAAAACAAAAGAGAGAACTTTCTTCTTTTTCCCTGGAAACTTTGATGATTTTGATGCAACCCACATAGATTGGGAAAATCAAAAAGGCAAATACTTTGTATTTCAATATGTTTTTTTAGGGAATAAATTAAATTCAAAACATAATAAATATGGCACCTATGTGGGAGAAGTTCTCTATAAAGCAAAAGAAAAGGGGTTTATAACTTGTGTTGATATGGCATCACATAATATCCCTAATTCAAAATACATTGCAGAATCAGCTTTACAATACACAGACATATGTTCCATTAACGAAGTTGAAACAGAATCAGCTACCGGAATTAATATTATAGGTGGAGATCAAATCATAGAAAGCAAAGTAATAGAAGCCTTACATAAAATTCGTCAAAAAGGAGTTTCAAAATGGGTTGTAATACATACTCCAACAGTTAATTATGGCTTAGATTGCAAAACGGGTGAGCTTATTAAAGTATATTCTCTCAATATCCCTTCATCTTTTATTGTAGGAACCGTGGGGGCTGGAGATGCCTTTTTAGCTGGAGTAGTACATGCTGCCTACAAAGACCTAGATATAAAAAAAGCTCTTGAACTTGGCGTTGCTACAGCAGCTTGTTCACTTTCAGCAAGCAATGGCACAGATGGCATATTGCCTATAAAAGAAACTTGGGATTTTTTCAATAAATTCAAAAATAAAACACCTTTCAAAAAATTAAATTAAATGGAACTTTCAATATGAACAATAAAAAAATTATAAAGGATTACATAAAAAACAGTGAAGGAATTTTAAAGCTTAAACCCGCTTGGGTAGCAAAAACTTTTTTATACCCCGGCAAAAGATTAGGGCTTCCTGAATCACAATATGTTTGCGACAATGGTGCTCAAATAATGGAACGCTGGCTCTGTTCAGTAACAAAAGCCGATTCCCAAATAGAGAAAGACGATGAAGGACTTTCTTATTTAGATATTCCTAATGAAAAAATATCAGTTAAACAAGCTATTGCTGAGTATCCGGAAATTATTGGTCTAGAATATTCTAAAAAACATAATACATTAAATTATTTAATAAAACTTTTTGACTATGGATGTCGTTTACCCTTTCACATTCACCAAATGCAAAAAGATTTGAATAGTCAAGGAAAAACTTCAAAAGATGAAGCTTATCATTTTTTAGATGCTGCTCCAGGACCGCATCCAGAAACTTTTATCGGTATTCACCCATATATTGTTAAAAAAAATCTACAATACAAAATTTTTGAACCTCTGCTAAAAGACTGGAAAGCAAGTGATGCAGAAATACTTAAATATAGTAGAGCTTATTATTGTGCACCAGGAGAAGGATTTTACTTAAAGTCCGGCTTGCTACATGCACCTGGGTCTGTTTTAACTTTTGAAATTCAAGAATCTTCCGATGTAGGCGGAATTTTTCAACCAATGGTTGAAGATAATCCAGTACCAAAAAGCAACCTTACTAAAGATGTAGCACCTGAAGACATAAAAAAATATGGTAGCGTTAAAGCTGCACTTAATCAAATTGACTGGGAAGCAAATATCGACCCAAACTTTTATGAAAAATACCATCTTTATCCCAGAAAAGTCAATCAAACTGAACAAAACGGAATTTTTGAAAATTGGATTTTTTATGGAACTAATCAATTTTCTGGGAAAAGACTAATTCTAAAAAAAGGTGAAACCTTTCACAGTAAAGAAGCCGGTGTTCATAATATATTTGTTTGGAAAGGTAAAGGAAAAATTGGAACTACTAGAGTCGAATCAGGGAAACAAACATTGACTAAATGTGAAGATGAAGTTCTCGTCTGCCACGAAAGAGCTATTTCAGGTTATGATATTATTAATGATAATAATGAGGATTTAATTTTATTTAAAATTTTTGGTCCGGATATAAATAATGAATTAGCGCCTAAAAAAATAGAACAAGGTTTAGAGTAAAATCCTGTTTCATTAGTAAAGGGAAATTAATTATAACAAATTTAGGTATTATATTTACCTTAGTAGATCCATCAAATATATTACAAGATAGTAATATATAATAGATTGGGGCATGCAATGACTGTTTAAAAACATAGAGAAATTGTATAAAGACAAAAAAAGCATCTAATGACTAATTATGCAAAAGATGCTGATAATGAAATTTATGTAAGATGACACCTAATGAATATAAAAAGTATCTTAGAAAAGGAAATTGCATAATTCATAAAAAAGATAAAGAAGAAGTTAAAGTTGATTAGAAAACAACCCCAATTTCTAGGAAAATATGATAAAAGGATTAAGTTTTTTTAATTTTGTCCTTGAAACGGGGTCCACTTCAAACCTTTTTGGAATAAGATATCATTACTACTTAAAATTTTATATAACAAATTTTAAATAATATCACCAATAAGCGTCATAAGATTAGAAGTGTTAGAATATAATTCTTTATAAATTTCAAAATATTTTAAATACTGCTCATGATTATTTTTATTAGGCATTGTTACGCACTCTTTCATTTTTATTATTTTGGAGCATGCTGATTCATAGCTTTCAAAGCATCCTGTTCCAACCCCTGCAGTAATTGCAGCCCCAACGCTTGCTTGTTCTTTTATTAAAGATGTTTGAACAGGTAATCCTGTCATGTCTGAAATCATATGTCTCCAAGGACTACTAGTTGCACCGCCTCCAGAAGCAATTATTGAAGCAGGTTTTTGGTTAAGCCCATTTTTAAGTACTTCCAAGCAATCATAAAGTGAAAAGACAACACCTTCCATAATAGACCTATAAATATCTTCAATGTTATGACTATGTGTCATTCCAAACAATACAGCTCTAGCCTCGGGGTTCATGTATGGAGTTCTTTCTCCTCCAAGATAAGGAAGAAATATTAAATTGTTAGAACCAATAGGAGAACTGCCAACCTTTTTATCTATTTCGTCATAAGAAAGGGGAATTGAAAAAGTATTCTTAAACCATTTAAGTGCTAAACCAGCACTCAATGTTGCTCCAAGAAAGTACCAACTATTTGGAAATAAAAAATTAAACGTATGAGAACTCATGTTGCAATCATACACTGACGAAGAAAGTGGAGATAAAACTTGCCCTCCAGTTCCAATTGTTATAGAAACTTGTCCTGGACTAAGAATTCCATTACCTACAGCTTGCATAACTTGATCTGCCCCACCGTGAACAACAAGAGTCTTACTATCCAATCCTGTTAGATCTGCACTTTCTTTTGTTAAAGACCCTGCAACAGATTCAGGCAAATTAATAGGGGGAAATATTTTTTCATCGATTCCTAAACCTGATAAAATTTCTGTGGACCATTTACCTGTATTTGAATCTAACGCTAAAGTGCCAGCTGCATCTGTAATTTCAGTAGAAACAATACCTGTTAGCTTAAACTTAATATAATCTTTCGGTAGAATAACTTTATGAATTTTTCTGTAGATATCACATTCATTCTCTTTGACCCAAAGTAGTGAAGCTATCTGAAAACCAGCGGCTATAGGACTATGGGCAATTTTAGCTATATTTTCCTTACCTAATGTATCTTCGATCTTTTTTACCTGCTTTTTAGATCTTTGATCGCACCAAATTATAGCTTTTCTTACTGGCTTATTATATTTATCAAGAGCAACTAATCCATGCATATGTCCAGATAAACCTACAGAATAAATATCTTTGGGATTTACTTTGGATATTGAAATAGCTTGACGAATGGCTTCTACGGTAGAATTCCAATATAAATTAGGATCTTGCTCTGCCCATCCTTCAAAAGGAATATCAAAACCATATTCTTTCTGTCCCATACCAATCATTTTGCCTGATAAATCAATTATGACTGCTTTAACACTAGAAGTACCCAAGTCTATTCCAAGAATTACACGCATTACCTCTTCCTTTTAAATAACAGTATCTTCTTTAATAATTTTAGATATTCTTTTTTTATAAGAAGCTAAATATTTTTTCATCAAATTATATTTTTCGTTACTTTCTTTTTCATAAAAAGTTCCTCCAGATACTGTTGATGTAATACCTCCACTTAAGCTTCCCCAAATACAACAATCGATAATATTTATTTTCTTGTACTTATCAGCCTGCATTTGCATTGATAGTCCAGCAACACACCCTCCAACAAAATTATCGCCACAACCAATACTGTCCCCTTTTGAAAGTTTCCCATCTTTCTTATCCTCATCAATCTCAGAGGCAATTGGCAAATATCCCTCAAAAGACTCAAACACCTTTTCATTTTGGACACTAATATAAGTATCATGTTTTCCATTTGTAATAACAAAACAACCTACATTGGTATTTTTAAAAAATTCGTGACAACCTTCTCTTTCATAAATACCACTGTAGCCAAAGGCTTCATCTTCACTCATAATTAACAAATCAATATTATTATAAACTTTTTCATTGTCGCCTAAAATCCATTTTTTGCTTCCAATAAATTTATCACTGGCTGTACCTACAACTGTAAACTTATTATTATCTTTTATTTTTTTCAAAATTGTTGAAAAATTTGCTTCAATCTTTGGTTCCCATTGCACGCAGCTAAATAGACAAATATCACTCTCAAAAAACTCATCATCAAGCATCTCTGGGTTTAAAGCTAAATCATCTTCTAATGAACGAATACTAATAAAGGATCTATTTCCTAATTCACTATTTTTTCCATTATCGCATAAAACATAAGTTAGTGGACTCTTGCCTTCTTTTCTAAACATTTTTTTTATAGACAAAGGTGTTTTTTTTACACAGTCAATTATAAACTCTCCATATTCATCTGTTGATGTATAATTATAAAAATCTACATCTATTCCAAATTGATTAACTATCTGAGCTGCTCCTATTAATGCTGCTATAGCCACACCACCTAATCTTTTTTGTGGTTCAGCATCATCAGTTAATATAGCAACAGCTTTTTTTGCATCCATCCCAGCAATTTTTTCTACCGATTCAAAATCTATAGCTTCTGCATAGTGCAAAAAATCTGATTTCTTTAACTTTTCAGAATCCAAGTTTGAGAAAATTAAATCAACAACACTACATCCAACACCTGATATTCTCACAAAAACTACCCTCTATTTAAATTTGTTCTCTTAGTTTGTTTCTTAATACATCCAAGATAACAGCAAATATTATAACCATTCCACGAACTACTTGCTGCCAATAATATGAAACTCCCATGACGGTAAGCCCATTATTAAGCATTGCTATAACAAAAGCTCCTAGCATTGTTCCTAGGATAGTTCCCTTTCCACCTGTAAAACTTGTTCCTCCGATAATTGAAGCTGCTATAGCATTATTTTCGTATCCTTGTCCCATTAAGCCATTTCCACAATAGTTACGACTTGAAATAAATATTCCAGCAATAGCTGCTAACATTCCACTTATCATATAAACTTTAACAACAACTTTTTCCGTATTAATACCTGTAAATTTTGCAGCTAGAGGATTGCTACCAACACTATATATCCTCATCCCAAACACGGTTTTGGTTGTAATTAAATGAAATAATATTATTAAAGATATTGCTATTATACCAACCCACGGAATACCAAACAAATCCCCATTACCAATCCAAGCATAAGACAATTCACTATTAATAATCGATCGTCCTGCAAGAATTAAGGCAACACCTCTTAAGTAAGTCAAAGCTCCTAAGGTTACTATAAAAGGAGGGAGCTTTATATAAGCTACTAGAACTCCATTAACTAACCCTATTGCTAATCCGAAAACTAAAGCAACAGGAACACTAAGCCATGGCATAGAAGTTAAAGACATTTTAACTGCTAAAATTCCTGATACAGCTAGAACAGAACCCACGGAAATATCAATACCACCTGTTAAAAGAACAAGTGTAAGTCCAATTGAAATAACCATGTTATAAGAACTTGCTCTAAAAATATTAATTAAGTTATAGCTACTAGTAAATTTTGGGGTTGCAATAGCAAAAAATAAAAATACTAATAGAAGAATCGGAAGAATTCCAAACTTTACCAAATACTTTATTAAAATATTATTTTTTTTCTCTTTTTCCATTATTATCTCCTGGTTATTTCTTAAAGGAATAATCTGAATCTCTTACGCCTGTAGCATAAGTCATTATTAATTCCTGATTAAAATCTTTTTTATTTGTAATCTCAGTTACTATTTTACCTTCTCGCATTACAAGAATCCTCTGAGCTACACCTATTACTTCTGGCAAATCACTCGAAACCATGATGCAGGTAATACCTCTCATTGCCAGCTCTCCCATCATTTCGTATATTTCACTTTTTGCTCCAACATCTACACCTTTTGTTGGCTCATCAAGCAGCAAAATATCTGGGTCACTTTCTAACCATCTTGCTAAAAGAACTTTTTGTTGGTTTCCACCTGAAAGGCTCATTACTTCTCTTTCAACATCAGGAGTTATAATTCTACGGGCCTTTACAGCTTTTTGCGCCCTACTATCTATATTCTTCAACTTCAAAAAACCTTTACTTGAAAGGCTTTTATCTTTAAGAACATTTATAACTATATTCGTTTTTATGGGTAATTCTATAAACAACCCTTCATCTTTCCTATTTTCAGGAACATAACTAATCTTATTTGCTATTGCATCAGAAGGAGTTTTAATTTCTACTTTTTTACCGTTTATTTCTATATAGCCGGAAGTTTTTTCTGTTATTCCAAAAATTAAATTAAATAACTCAGTCCTTCCTGCACCTACCAATCCAGCAAATACAAGTATCTCTCCAGCTTTAGTTGCAAAAGATACATCAAAAACAGATTTATTATCCCCTATATTATTTACAATGAAATTGTATTCTTCTGGCAAGTTAGTATTTTCTTTATGATCATAATAATCATGTAACGTTCGTCCTACCATCATTGAAACCATAAGGTTTTCATTTATTTCTTCTTTATGTAAGGTACCGACATATTCACCATCTCTTAAAGCAGAAACGACATCAGCAATCTTTACTACTTCTGGAAGCCTATGGCTTATGAATATAATAGTAATTCCCTTTGATTTAAGTGTCCTCATAACTTCAAACATATTTTCAGTTTCTTTTTCACTTAAAGAGGCTGTAGGTTCATCCATTATAAGAACTTTAGGATTAAATCTAAGTGCCCTTGAAATCTCTACAAGCTGCATACCGGCTACACTTAAATGTCTTGCAACTTCATTTACATTAATATCTGATCCTAAACTTGATAATAATTCTTTGGACCTTTTTTTCATTTCTTCTCGATTTACAATACCATATTTATTAATTTCTCCACCAATAAAAATGTTCTCATAAACCAAAAGATCCATAGCTATATTTAGTTCTTGTGCAATTAATACTACCCCTTCATTGAGAGCATCAATTACTGTTGGAAACTCTATCTTTTTCCCATACAATTCTAAACTACCTGAAGTTGGTGGGTAAATTCCTCCAAGAATCTTCATTAAGGTACTTTTGCCTGCTCCATTCTCACCGACTATAGCATGTATTGTTCCCTCTTCTATAGAAAGGCTAACATCTTTAAGAGCCTTTACTCCTGGAAACTCTTTACATATATTATTAATCTTTAAAAATGGATTTGTTTTTGAATTCACAATTACCTCCTATATTTTGAATAATCATTGAAGCAAAAAAACTGTTATTTATCCAAATTTTAATACTGCATTTTTAAAATTAATTTGTTTCTAAAGATATCAATCATAACAGCTAAAACAATTACTAAACCTCTTGCTACTTGTTGCCAATAATAGGAAACTCCCATAACAGTAAGCCCATTATTAAGCATTGCTATTACTAAAGCACCTAACATTGTACCAATAACGGTTCCCTTTCCACCTGTAAAACTTGTTCCCCCAATAATAGTGGAAGCAATAGCATCTAGTTCATATAATGTTCCAATTTGTCCATTAGCCATATGAAGTCTACTGGTAACCATAATGCCTCCGATCCCTGCCATTACGCCACTTAAAACATACACAGATATAAGCATTCTTTTTACTCTAATACCAGTATAATTAGCAGCTTTAGAATTAGCACCGACAGCGTAAACCTTTTTCCCATAAATAGTATGCTTCATCAGATAGTTAACAATTAATATCATAGCTACTGCAATTATTACTAACCAAGGAATAGGTCCTAAATATGCGCTTCCAATCCATCTATAAGGTAAATCATTATTAATTATTGAGTTTCCATCACATATAATATAAGCAAATCCTCGTAAATAAGTCATAGCTCCTAAGGTAACTATAAAAGGTGGGAGCTTTACATAAGCAACTAAAACTCCATTTATAAATCCAGCAGTAGCCCCAACCATTATTGCGGCTGGAATAGTCAACCAAGGTGCAACAAAAGATAAGCTAAGAGCAGTTACACCAGATACAGCTACTACAGAACCAATAGAAAGATCTATTCCACCTGTTATAATAACAAGTGTCATACCAATAGCAACAACCATGTTAATAGCTCCTGCTCTAAATATGTTTACAATATTGTCAGCACTTAAAAATTTATTTGGTGCTAAAATTGTAAAAATTAAAAATACTAATAGAAGAATCGGTAGAATTCCAAGCTTTACTAAATATTTAGTTAAAATATTATTTTTTTTCTCTTTTTCCATTATTATCTCCGGGTTATTTCTTAAAGGAATAATCTGAATCTCTTACGCCTGTAGCATAAGTCATTATTAATTCCTGATTAAAATCTTTTTTATTTGTAATCTCAGTTACTATTTTACCTTCTCGCATTACAAGAATCCTCTGAGCTACACCTATTACTTCTGGCAAATCACTCGAAACCATGATGCAGGTAATACCTCTCATTGCCAGCTCTCCCATCATTTCGTATATTTCACTTTTTGCTCCAACATCTACACCTTTTGTTGGCTCATCAAGCAGCAAAATATCTGGGTCACTTTCTAACCATCTTGCTAAAAGAACTTTTTGTTGGTTTCCACCTGAAAGGCTCATTACTTCTCTTTCAACATCAGGAGTTATAATTCTACGGGCCTTTACAGCTTTTTGCGCCCTACTATCTATATTCTTCAACTTCAAAAAACCTTTACTTGAAAGGCTTTTATCTTTAAGAACATTTATAACTATATTCGTTTTTATGGGTAATTCTATAAACAACCCTTCATCTTTCCTATTTTCAGGAACATAACTAATCTTATTTGCTATTGCATCAGAAGGAGTTTTAATTTCTACTTTTTTACCGTTTATTTCTATATAGCCGGAAGTTTTTTCTGTTATTCCAAAAATTAAATTAAATAACTCAGTCCTTCCTGCACCTACCAATCCAGCAAATACAAGTATCTCTCCAGCTTTAGTTGCAAAAGATACATCAAAAACAGATTTATTATCCCCTATATTATTTACAATGAAATTGTATTCTTCTGGCAAGTTAGTATTTTCTTTATGATCATAATAATCATGTAACGTTCGTCCTACCATCATTGAAACCATAAGGTTTTCATTTATTTCTTCTTTATGTAAGGTACCGACATATTCACCATCTCTTAAAGCAGAAACGACATCAGCAATCTTTACTACTTCTGGAAGCCTATGGCTTATGAATATAATAGTAATTCCCTTTGATTTAAGTGTCCTCATAACTTCAAACATATTTTCAGTTTCTTTTTCACTTAAAGAGGCTGTAGGTTCATCCATTATAAGAACTTTAGGATTAAATCTAAGTGCCCTTGAAATCTCTACAAGCTGCATACCGGCTACACTTAAATGTCTTGCAACTTCATTTACATTAATATCTGATCCTAAACTTGATAATAATTCTTTGGACCTTTTTTTCATTTCTTCTCGATTTACAATACCATATTTATTAATTTCTCCACCAATAAAAATGTTCTCATAAACCAAAAGATCCATAGCTATATTTAGTTCTTGTGCAATTAATACTACCCCTTCATTGAGAGCATCAATTACTGTTGGAAACTCTATCTTTTTCCCATACAATTCTAAACTACCTGAAGTTGGTGGGTAAATTCCTCCAAGAATCTTCATTAAGGTACTTTTGCCTGCTCCATTCTCACCGACTATAGCATGTATTGTTCCCTCTTCTATAGAAAGGCTAACATCTTTAAGAGCCTTTACTCCTGGAAACTCTTTACATATATTATTAATCTTTAAAAATGGATTTGTTTTTGAATTCACAATTACCTCCTTGCTTATAAAAACTTTGTTGCATGCAACAAACTCGCTACATGCAACAAAATGGTAATTATTAAAATACCTAAAACCGTAATAGATTAAATCTATTTAGCTGGAATTGCCCAACCAGTGTAACCTTCTCTTACTTCTTTTTGAGTAATTAAAGCTACGTCAATTACTTGTTCTCTTACAATTTCTTTTCCGTCAATAATATCCTTAGCCATCTCTACAGCATGATATGCCATGTAATATGGGTCTTGTGCTGCTGAAGCTGCAAAAATACTTCCTTTTTCAGCCATATCAAGAGCTGCATCAGGAGATCCGTCAACACCAACTATGAATAATTCACTTTCTCTACCAGCTTGAATAACTGCTAATTGAGCACCAAGTGCTGTTGGATCATTAACACCCCAAATAGCATCAATTTTATCATATTTTGTTAATAAATCAGCAGTTAGGTTCATTGATAATTCCCTACGGCCTTTTCCATTTTGATCTGATGATAATAAATTAATTTTTGGATATTTACTAAAGACTTCTCTCATACCATCTTCTCTATCAAGAGTAGCTGAAACGGGATCTCCAACAATAGCTATTACATTTCCTTTTTCATTTAGTCTGTCAACAATATACTGAGCAACAATAGCACCAGCTTTAACATTATTTGATGTTACAAATGCATCTGCATTTTTTGCAGTTACGTCTGAAGCAACAACAACAATTCCAGCTTTTTTTGCTCTTTGAACTGCAGGACCAATACCTTCAGAATCACAAGCATTAAGAACAAGAATATCAACACCAGAAGAAATAAAGTCATCAATTTGTGCTGACTGTTTGTTAAGATCGTTTTCACCAGATTCAATTAAAACTTGAGCTCCAGGATACATATCAGCGGCAGCATCTTTAACTGCTTCTCCCATTAATTTAAAGAATGGATTTCCTAAATCTTGACAAGTAAAAGCAATTACGTCTACTTTTTTAGGTCCTTTTTCTGCTTGCCCTTCTGCAAATACAGGAAGAGTGATTGCGACTAAAAGCACGACACCTACTATAAACTTTTTCATAAAAAACCTCCTATGTTTTTAAGTATTATCTTTATTTAATACTCTTTATGATATTATATTTATTATCATTCAAGTTACTTCATCTGTCAAGTTTTTTTTAAACTACAGAAATACAGCTTGTAGTGTAAAGTTAAATGTCCTAGTTATTTCTCAATTATACTCTTAGCTT
>CAZHNE010000040.1:0-12763 GCA_964533775.1 uncultured Spirochaetaceae bacterium
AATTTTTAAATCTATTGACTAGTAAACAACTTGATGTTTAAATTAGGATATAAATTACAAATAAGTAAGGAGTGACATCATGGCTTATAAAATTACTGAAGATTGTATTGCATGTGGTAGTTGTGTTAGCGAATGCCCAACAGACGCTATTTCAGAAGGTGACATCTATGTGATCGACGAAGATGCGTGTATCAGTTGCGGTGCTTGTGCTGACGTTTGTCCTACAGACGCAATTTTAGCTGACTAATTTAGATTTATTAAGTTAGATTAACTAGATAATGGAGCTGTTAAATAAAAACAGCTCTATTTTTATATCCTTTTTACAACCATGTTTTCCATTTACCTTATTAATTAACATCTCTTTTATATCTACACTACTGACAAAACAAGAAATGAAATATACTATTAAGAATAAGTTAGGAGTATTTTGTGGATTCAAATAACGTACCAGCATTAAGTGTAAGTGATTTAACTTCCTTAATTAAGCAAACCTTTAGTGAAAACTTCCCTTATTTAAACATAATGGGAGAAGTCTCAAACTTTAGACCCTCATCAACAGGTCATTGGTATTTCTCTTTAAAAGATGAGAGAGCCTCTATTTCTGCGGTTATGTTTAAAGGCAATACTTGGAAAGTAGAAAAACTACCTAAAGAAGGTGATAAGGTTCAAATCTTCGGTTCCCTTGATGTTTATGCCCCTAGGGGAACTTATTCAATTAAATGCGATAGCATTAAATTTGTAGGAACAGGAGATATTTTAGCTAAACTTGAAGAGAGAAAGAAAGCCTATAAAAAGGCTGGTTGGTTTGATGAAGAATTAAAAAAACCTATTTGCAAATTTCCAACAACTCTAGGTGTAGTAACAAGCCCTACTACAGCAGCCTTACAAGATATTTTACAAGTACTACAAAGAAGAGCTCCTTCTTTAAACATAATTATTATTCCTTCTGTCGTACAAGGAGAAGCAGCAGCTGCTTCCATTGCAAAAGCAATTGAAGCTGCTAATCTATTTGCTTTATGTGATCAACTAATAGTAGCAAGAGGTGGTGGATCAATAGAAGATTTACTTCCATTTAGTGAAGAAATTGTATTAAGAGCAATTTTAGAAAGTCAGATTCCAGTAATTACTGGAATTGGGCATGAAATTGATTTCACTTTAAGTGATTTTGTTTCTGACTTAAGAGCTCCTACCCCTTCTGCAGCAGCTGAATTAGCTAGTAGTGGCTACAATGAACTAGCAAATAAAAGAAAAGATTTACTTTATAATTTACAAAACGCTATTAGTAATAAAATTAATTATCTACAAGAGAAAACATATCGATACGATATTAAAAACCTAAATTCTCTTATATTGTCAAAAATTGATGGTATGTATTATAGATGTGTTAATGCAACAAATGATATAGAACTCGCTCAAAACAACAGAGTAGTTAATTTTGAAAATAGGTATAACTTAGCAAAACTTGAAATTGATTCTTTAAACCCAAACTCTATATTAAGTAAAGGTTATTCAATTGTTAGAGATAAAAATAAAAAGATAATAAATTCAAAAAAACTTGTAAAAGTTGATGAAAACATCACTATTACATTTACTGATGGAGATATTAGCATAAAGGTAGGCAAATAATGGACTTTGAAAAAAAACTAAACCGTATGGAAGAAATAGCAGAAGCATTGAGAGATAGTCAAACTCCTTTAGAAAAAAGTATTGAACTATATGAAGAAGGTATGATACTTTCTAAAGAATTAGAAAAAAGCCTTGAAAAAGCAAAAAGACGTATTGAGATTGTTAAGATCAAAGACGACAGTGAAATTGAAACAGAGGAGTTTGGTGACTTAAAATGACTAAAAAAGATGAAACTATCAGCTTTCTAATCCAGTGCGAAGATAAAAAAGGTGTTATGCAAAAGTGTGTAAGCTTTTTTACAGATAAATTCTTTAACATCGTGCACTGCCAACAACATACAGATAGCTATGAAAACATGTATTTTATGAGAATCGAATTAGACTTATCAGACTTAAGTACATCTCGAAAAGAATTAGAAACTGAATTTGATATTTTTGCTAAAGAAAACAAATTAAAATGGTCATGTCACTACAGTGATTATACTCCTAGAGTTGCTATTTTAGTTAGCAAAACAAGCCACTGTCTTTATGACTTAATAGCAAGAAAAAACCAAGGCCAGCTTAATTGCGAAATACCAATTATTATTTCAAATCACCCTAATCTTGAAAAAATAGCAGATAGTTTTAGAATACCCTACTACTACCTTCCAGTAACTAAAGAAACTAAGGTAAAGCAAGAGTTACAAATAAGACAATTGTTAAAACAGTTTGATATAGATTTAGTTGTCCTAGCTAGATACATGCAAATTTTAAGTGAAGAGTTTGTAGAAGAATGGGAAGGTAAAGTTATAAACATTCATCACGCCTTTCTTCCAGCTTTCCAGGGAGCAAATCCTTATCAAAAAGCTTATGAAAGAGGGGTTAAAATGATTGGAGCTACTTCTCACTACGCAAGTAAAGAGTTAGATCAAGGCCCAATTATTGATCAGGAAGTTGTAAGAGTTGGTCATGAATTAACTCCTAAAGGATTAAAAGAGGTAGGAAGGGATGCAGAAACAAGAGCCCTTGCAATAGGAGTCCAGGCTCACCTTCAGTCTAGAATTTTAATCTATAAAAACAGAACAGTGGTTTTTAATGCAAAGCACTAAATATTATAGCTCCAATATTTTTATTGGAGTTTAGTTTTTTATATTTTCTTTTAAAAAATCATTTATAATATCTAAGTCATTCTCAGTAACAACAAGAACACCCAACTGGGCTAATTTTTGAGCAGTTATACCACTTCCTCTAACAATTTTGTTTGAAAAGGATCCATCGTAAATATAGTGAACTCCGCAAGAAGGAGAGTTGCTTTTAAATATAGCTAATTTTACATCATTAGCTTTTGCTTTATTGTACGCAATTCTAGCACCTTTTTTAAAAAAATCAGTTTTATTTTCACCTTCTTTATTAAAAACCTCATCTCCTACTATCTCACAAGGAACACGTGGTACACTCATCCCCGACTCTACTTCTGGACAAATGGTTATGAAATTATGAACATCTTTATAAGTGCTTATTAACTCAATCAATGGCTCTTTTTTAAAAGATTTACCGTCATATCTGCAAGGAAAACCTAATAGACAGCGAGAAACTAAAACATTCATGCAACATCTTCCTTATAATAATGTAATTTTTCTTACTTAAAAAGTTGCTTTCCATTTTTGTTAACTAAGTATTTAGTTTAAAAAAGGTTATTTCTTAACACCTCTCTAGTAATAAAATTACAAATAATTAATTCTTATACTTTTTTCTAACTTTAAAAGTTAAAAAATTACTTCTTATTGCATTTGAATTAAATATTTCTAAACACAATATATGAAGTCACTTTCATAAGTATAAGGCAACATTTGTTAATTCTCAACAACTATTTATTTTTAATGCATTTCTAGGTCTTTAAGCACATAAAAGGATTTATATTTAAAATTATTCCCCTAAACCTTTTTTTTATAGTATAATTGTCCTATGCAAGAAATACCAATAAACACTTATAACTCTCCAACAGTTATCCTAGATTTAATTTATAGACTTAAAATAAAGGATGTCATGTACACTAATCCTGTTACAGCAACTATGGATTCCACGATGCGTGAAATTCAAAAGTTAATGAAGGAGAAAAGGATTACAGGTGTCCCTATAGTCCAAGGGAAAAGGCTTCTAGGCTTAGTATCTATGGATGATATTATCAGAGCCTTTGATGAGGGATATATAGACTCACCATGTAAATCTCATATGAGTAGAAGTATTATTGTACTAGAAGATGATATGCCTATCTCATTCGCTATCAATTATTTTGATAAATTCTCCTATCACAGATTCCCTGTTTTAAATAAAAACAAAGAACTTGTTGGGATTATAACATCAAGAGATATTGCCGCAACTTTATTAGTTGAAATAAATCGTGAGATAGAACTTTTAGAACAAGAGCAAGCACGCAACACACCCAGAAAGCAAAGCACAATCACAGGTGAAATTAGAAACTACAATATTATGAAGCACGATTTTGAAACCGCTGGTTTTGCCAGTACTGAAATAAAGAAAAAACTTAAAAGAGGTGGAGTTCCATCTGCAATTATTAGAAGAGCTGCAATAGCTTCCTATGAATTGGAAATGAACATTGTAGTTCATACAAATGGTGGTCAGCTTTCTGCTACATACACACCTGAAAAAGTTATTATATGTGCACAAGACAGAGGTCCAGGAATAAAAGATCTTGAACATGCATTAACCCCTGGTTGGTCTACCGCCAATGATTGGATTAGATCTTTAGGGTTTGGCGCTGGAATGGGACTACCTAACGTTAAAAATGTTAGTGATGATTTTTCAATAGAAAGCAGTGAAACAGGAACTACAGTAAAATGTACAATTAATTTACACAAAAAAGAAGAAGAGGAAAATGAAAATGACAGTAAATGATATAGCAAAGATTGAAGGTTTTAAAACAATTACTCTTAACGATGGAGAGCAACTAGTAAAAACCGCTTATTCCGGGGATTTACTTAGTGATGTTATTGCTAATGTAGAGGAAGATAGTATTTTAATTACTATTCAAGCTCATAAAAACACAATAGCTGTTTGCTCTCTCTCCTCAATGCCAGCAATTATAGTCTGTAATGGTAGAACATGCCCTGATGATATGATTAAAGCCGCGGCAGAAAATGATATTTCAATTTTTACCACACTTGATACTCAATTTAAGGCAAGTGTTAAGATTGCTAAGGCACTAAATCTATAAGTTATGAAAATTAAGCTAGATTTACATAATCACAGTTGTTTATCGCCTTGTGGAAGTGACGATTTACTACCTTCACTATTAGCTTTTGAAGCGATGGAAAAAGGTATTAATATATTAGCTTTAACAGATCACAACTGTAGTAGAAATCTAGGACCATTTAAAGAAGCATGTGAACTTTGTGATATACTCCCAATTTTTGGACTAGAAGTAAACACAATTGAAGATGTTCATGTGCTTGCTTTATTTAAAAACTTAAGGGATGCTCACGAGTTTGGATTTTTCATTGAAACATTGCTCCCTGATATAGACAACAACCCTCGTATTTTTGGAAATCAAAACATTGTAGATATTGAAGGAAATATTATATCCACTTTTAAAAAGTCTCTACTCACCACATGTGGTATATCACTTAACGATGTTATAAGTGAATGTTTATCTAGAGATGGTTTAGTTATACCAGCACACATAGATAAAAAAGCTAATAGTATTTTAACAAACTTAGGATTCCTTCCTGACTTAGAATACTCTGCTCTTGAAGCAATTAGGCCTCAAGATATAAAAGAAACTTATGGTAAAACAATTATTCAAAGCTCAGATGCTCACTATTTAGAACATATTGGAAGAAGATATTGCTATTTAGAAGTTGAAGAAGTCTCCTATGAAGGATTAAAGCAAGGTCTTAAGGACGGAAAAGTTTCTTATAAAAAATAAAGCCTTTACAAATGACTTTAATAAATCAAATGCAAAGGCTTTTATATCCTAAAATAACTGTTATCAGTTATCGCTTCTACCAAATATTCTCAATAAAAATAAGAATATATTAATAAAGTCAAGATATAGAATTAAAGCACCAAAGATACTTGCTCTATGGTAATCGTCGCTACTCATACTTGAAAGGTATTGTTCATTAGTTCTTTTTATTTTTTGTACATCCCAAGCTGTTAAACCTAAAAATACTGCTACCCCAATTAAGGAAATAAAATAATCTAACATAGGGGATTTAAATAAAAAGTTTAAAAGCATAACAACAATTATGCCCCACAAAGCCATTCTTGAGTAATAACCTACTCCAGAAAGGTCTTTTGTTGTAAATTGAGCATAAGCCGCCATTCCTCCAAACAATAGAGCTGCTGTTAAGAAAGCTAAAAATATTGTTTGTATTTGGAATACATAGAAAATAGTACTAAATGTAACACCTGTTACAAAAGAATAAGCTAAAAAAGCTAATGTAGATGCATTTTGGCTCATTGTTTGAATCTTACTTGATAAGTAAATGACTATACCTATTTGTGCAATAAACATTAACATAAATGCAAATCTACTTGTAAGTAACATTGACATTATTGAGGGACTGCTTGCCATACCAAATGCTGTAAGTGCTGTTACACCTAAACCTGCGCTCATCCAAAGATAAACGTTTTTTAACATATTTCTTTCACGAATTTTGACATCGCTAGCTGATGCAAAATTAATATTATTTGCCATTAGGGCCTCCTATAATACCTTTATTATACAAGATAGTTAGAATAAATGATATCGTCAAGTTATTAATTTAAAGTAAGCAGGTTAGCCCATATTAGCACCTTTAATTGCTTATCGCACAAGGAAATACCATATGTGTTTTTTGTGTGAACTTAAAACAACTTTTAAAAATAAACAATAACCTTAGTTTAAAAAATGTCACTTCAATGCTATAATTAATTTATATGAAAAAAATTGGTTACTTTTTAATAATAATTTCTATTATAACTCTTTTTTCTTGTCAGACTGTAGAGGTATCTCCCAGAGTAGAGACACAGCCTAAAATCTCTCAAATAAGAGATTATTTATTGACTCAAAGCATTTACAATCTTGATTCAACACCGTTTTCTCAGTTTTCCATGGAATATATAATAGGAGATGCATATTCAAACTTAGAGCTACAGAAAAACCTAATTCCCTACCTTAATAAAAATCTAAAACAATTTGAAGAAGAAATAAGAACCGCATATATTGATTCTCTGTTTGAAATACAACAGATACTAATCCTTTATAGTGAAAAGTTAGACTATCCTTTACTTTATCCAAATGCTGATAATAAATATATTATTGAGGAAAAAAGTTCAACTATTCTCTTTGAAAAATATAGGGACGAGCTTTATAAAGAATTTAATGATGTTTTAGAGAAAAATCTTGATACAGCAGATTTTCTATATAACGAAATGGCAAGTGAATATAATATTTACTGTGAAGGGCTAGAAAATTTAAACAGACCTAGTCCCCCTATAATCTCAACCAATATATTACCAAGGATGAAAACTGTCTTTATAAAACTATTGCTTGCAGAATTGTCGAAAAATGAACTAGAGCTAGGGTTAATAAATACTCCCTTAGACCTTAATTCAATTACAATATACTAAGTAGAGATATAATATGAGTGAAAATACATTGTTTAGTGTTGAAAACACACATTCCCAACCATTAGCAGCCAGAATGAGACCTAGAAACCTTGATGAATATATAGGGCAAGATCATATTGTTGGAAAGGGAAGATTACTAAGAAGAGCAATTCAAGCAGATCAACTTTCTTCTGTTATTTTCTACGGTCCACCAGGAACAGGAAAAACAACACTTGCTAGAGTTATCGCCAATACAACTAAAAGCCATTTTACCACATTAAATGCTGTTCTCTCTGGAGTAAAAGATCTTAGAGAAGAAATTGAAAGAGCTAAAGATAGACGTGATTTCTTTCAAACAAAAACAATTCTTTTTGTTGATGAAGTTCATCGTTGGAATAAAAGCCAACAAGATGCTCTTCTTCCTTGGGTGGAAAATGGCACATTTATCTTAATTGGTGCAACAACAGAAAACCCCTTTTTCGAAGTTAACGCCGCTCTTGTTAGCCGCTCTAGAATATTTCAACTAAAAGCACTTGAGGATGAAGATCTATTCCAAGTTGCCAAGCAAGCTTTAAATGACAAAGAAAGAGGATATGGTAGTTACAACGTTTCTTTTGAAGAAGGCGCTTTAGAGCATCTTGTAGATGTTGCTAAGGGCGATGCGAGGAGCTTACTTAATGCACTACAGCTAGCAGTTGAAACATCAGTAGATAGCTTTCCTCCTCCCTCAAACACCTCTATATTAATAACTCATGAAGCTGCTGAAGAAAGCATCCAACAAAAAGCTGTTTTATATGATAAAGAAGGTGATTATCACTATGACGTAATATCCGCCTTTATAAAAAGCATAAGAGGAAGTGATCCAGATGCAACTCTTTATTGGCTAGCTAAAATGGTTAGTGCAGGAGAAGAACCAAGGTTCATATTTAGAAGAATGCTTATAAGTGCAACAGAAGATGTTGGTCTTGCTGATCCACAAGCTATAAATGTTGTATCAGCAAATGCAACTGCTTTTGATAGGATAGGACTACCAGAAGGAAGATTTCATTTAACACACGCTGCATTGTATCTTGCAACTTGTGAAAAAAGTAATAGCACATTATCTTTCTTTGACGCTTTAAAAGCTGTTGAAAAAGAAA
Organism: uncultured Spirochaetaceae bacterium; assembly: GCA_964533775.1. Lineage (GTDB taxonomy): Bacteria > Spirochaetota > Spirochaetia > Sphaerochaetales > Sphaerochaetaceae > Pleomorphochaeta. The sequence continues at coordinate 8,357 of CAZHNE010000040.1, forward strand.
AACAAGATAGTGAAGTTCCAAACCATCTTAAAGATGCTTCTAGAGACGGAGAAGGTTTTGGACATGGAGAGGGATACTTATATCCTCATGCATACAAAGACCATTTTGTTGCTCAACAATATCTTCCCCAAACTCTACAAGGAAAAGTATTCTATAATCCTGGAGAATTAGGTTATGAGAAGAAAATTAAAGATAAAGTGCTTTCTAGAAGAGAAGCTCAACTAGAGGCCAGCCTTGAAGATGCTTTTATAGAAAATTTAACCTACTCCCCTAATGACAGAAATAGAGAAAGATGGCTTAAGAGAACAACAAGCGAAAGAGGTATTTTGTTAGAAAAAATTAAAGACACTCTTTACAGTAAAATAAGAATTAAAAGATCAGACAGGATTTTAATACTAGGTGCAGGTCACGGACTATTACTATGGGAAGCATTTAGAAAAACCCCAGAAGGATATGTTTGTGCTCAAGTTGATAAAAATGAGCAATATGATTATATAAATCACTATGCTTCTAAACTAGACGAATTAAATAAACCCTTAGTGAAAAACTTACCTATAAAAAAGTTTATTGAAACATTAGAAAAGGATATTTATTTTGAACATATAATTGTTAGAAACCAGTTTTCTAACTTCTCTAATGCAAAAACCCTACTTAAGTTAGTTGAGTCTAAATTAGCAAAAAATGGAAATATTGTAATAGCTCAAACTATAGCAAGTGAAGGATCTAAATTATCAGACTTTATAATTAATCCAGAAGCAAAAGCTTTAATCTATAAAAGTGAACAAGTAATTTATGAGCATAATAAAGAAGGAATTTGTGGTTGGAATTTTAATGACTTTATAACACTGTTTACTTCTTATAACTATAATGAAGATTCTACTATTTTATCGCAAAAAGAACTTAGATTTGTAAATGATGAAGATATCACTAGGTGGGTAAATAAAACATATGCACCAACTCTTGATAAATTAAACATCAAGTTTGATAAAAAGGATTTAATTAAAACTTTAACCGCTGAATTAGGTAATAAAGAAATTAATTGGTATCATAAAGTTGCAGTAGTAAGATTAACTAAAGAGGAAATTAAAAACAAAAGAGAAAAAAATACTGTTGGAGAAAAAGAATGGTCAAAAATTCACCAAAAAACTCAGTAAGTTAAAATCTTTTCATAAACCTCTAGACAAAATTTTTTATTTTTGGCATATTAGAGCCAGTTAAGGAGACTTAACAAAATAAATGCGAAAGTAGCTCAGTGGTAGAGCTCCACCTTGCCAAGGTGGATGTCGCGGGTTCAAGTCCCGTCTTTCGCTAACAATTAGAAGAAGACATTGGTTTTACCAGTGTCTTTTTTTGTTTCTAAGCTAATACATCCTTTATTTGCAACTTCTCAAAGATACAATTCCTTGACCTATAAACCCATCTCGGTTAAAAAAATAAAAAAAACCCACATTTGTAAAACTGTTTTCTACTTTATGTGGGTCATTATTTTCTTTTAATTTTTACTTATTTGAAAAGTTAACATCCAACTGATCAAAAGGAACTTCAATACCTTTTTCAGCAAGCTTGCCAACAACTTCACTTTGGAATCTCCATAAGACAGTCCAGTAATCACCAGGAAGTACCCAAGGTCTAACTGTAAAGTTAATTGAAGATGCTCCTAATTCAGCTACTTGAACGTTTACTGCAGGATCTTCTAATACTTCAGGATATGATGTAATAAGATCAAGGAGTACTTGTTTAGCGACCTTAAGATCACAGTCATAAGGAACTCCAACATCAATACCAATTCTTCTCTTATCAGTGTCTGAAAAGTTTGTTATTGGGGAACCCCATACGTAATTATTATTAACAGTAATAGCTTTTCCATCAGGAGTTTTGAGTCTAACACTCATTAAGTCCATACTTAAAACTGTTCCAGCTATTGAGCCAAATTGAACATAGTGGCCTTTTTGGAATAAATCATTAAGTATAATCATAAATCCAGCAAAAAAGTTTGAAATTGAGTCTTTTAAAGCTAAGCCTAAAACTACACCGGTGATACCAAGACCTGCTATCATAGGAGCCATATCAATGCCAAATTGCGACATGACTGTAATAATTACAATTACCCAACCAACAATAGAAATTATCTTCATTAAATAATCTTGAAGCAACTCACTAATCTTAGTGCTTCTTTTCATTCCTCTGCGTAAAACACCTAATAGAACTTTTAAAACTATCAGTCCTAATATGAATACTACTACACCAGATACTACATTGTTGATAAGTGCAGAGAACCCACTCGATTTCCAAAATTGTAGTGATTCTATAATACCACCAGAACTACCTTCAGCGGCTAATGACATAAACAAACCCATAAAGACCTCCTATAAATTTTATTATAAAATAATATGAAAACCTAACATGTATAAAAATAAGAAATTTACTTTCATACATGTATTATAATTTTAAGCTTACTTATTTATAAAAATTGTATACCAACAATTTTTTTCTGTCCATAGAAAACAAATTTTATTATCCAAACAGCCACCTCTAATTGAGTAGATGCGATATTAGATAGTATCGCCTCTTTTTACATCAGCTGGGCAAATTAATGATTTTAAAACAGGAATAGCTAATAACGTTATAAAGGAAGAAGCAATAAATACTGACGAATAACCTATAAGTGAAATAAGATAACCGAGAACTAAAGGAAAAACTATAATTGCAACATTTAAAGTTCCTGCCAATGCTGTATATATCATTCTGTTTTCTTCACTACTAAGTTCAATAAGAGCAGCATCTTCACTAACTACCTTTGCACTTATTGCAAATCCAATAAAAAAGAATATGCTTAAGTATCCAATAACTGAACCTGTTTGAGCTATGAGAATAGCTAAGATAGGAAGAGTAAAGTGAATAACTACTCTAAACTTTAATATTTCTTTAAATCCATTCTTTTCGATTAACTTAGGATAAATCAAAGAGGCTACAAACATACCAATAATTTGAATAAACAAAACAGAACCAACTATAGCACTATCTAAAACAAATACTTCTCTAGCATAACCAATATAAAAAGGTATTAGAGCTAAAGCTGCTCCCATTATATTCGAATAAATGAGAAATTTAAAAAAGTTTATATCCTCTTTAAATAACTTAGGTAACCCTTTTAGTATTTCTACAACAGGAACTTTTTTAACAATAGACCCCGGCTTCTCTTCAACAATTAAAAATCCCAAAGAAGCAATTAATAAAGCAATGCCAGATATGGAAAAAAGAATTACATATTGAGATGGATATTCCCATCTTGATAAAATATATCTAGCAATAACAACGGAAAACAACATCCCAACACTCGATATTAAAGATCGTCTTGTAAAGAATTTAACCCTCGTCTCTCTCTTAAAACTTCCAAGTAAATAAACATAAGGAAGACTTGCAAAAGCTCCTCCTACTGAAAAAACCAATAACTCTAAATAAAGTAAGGATATTATAGCGATAAAGCTAAATCGCTGATATGAAATAAGAGTAAAAGCGATGCTAATAAGAGCAATGCTTCTCAAGTAGACTCCTAAAAGAAGATAAGGTCTTTTCTTCTTTCTCGACGAAAGAAAACTGGAAAAAAACAGTTTTGTAACTACAGGTAGCCCAATTACTATTGCTGATACAATCCCAACATGAATGGAACTTCCTCCTATACTGAGGATAAGAGATGGAATTACTGTATTAACTTCTGTAAAAGTAGTAGTTAATGATAGAAATATGGTGTGCCATAAAAATCCAGTATAGTTTCTATTTTTCATATAATCCCTTCTAGCAATTTTTTGTTCCTGCTTATTAATAACTTTGTCACTCTTTATAAATCTAGTTATTCTACTTAACAAAGGCAACAATTATTATCTTTCTTTACTCACAATTTAAATAATAATATCACCTTAATCAATATATTTCTAATAGACCGTTTGACATTTAAAGCTAATATATTAAATTTCAAATTTAAGTCATTGCCTTTATCATTTTTATTAAAAGACCTCCTTAGACAAACTTTATCAAAAGAGACTACTTTCTTAAGAACTATTAGAGCCTATTTAAGACCCTAAAATCTTTATAACAACTAAATTATGTTACTATTACAATAAAAGTCTGCCCAAGCTTCATCTGAATAATGTTCAACAAACAAGGACCTTCAGATGAAAAGGTAACAAGAAGATAAACATTAGTTGTATTTCAACCAAAGATATTTTGATTGAACAATTTTGATATTCAAATAGCCTACTCATATTTCAAGAGAAGAGGATTGGGAAGTAATTACTTCCATAAAATATTTCTAAAGAAGCTTTATTATAAATATCAAAAAGACCTAATTTAACTTCCCCAAATAAAGAAAGACTTGAAAGTATATTCTTATATTAAGGCTTCTTTTTT
>CAZHNE010000041.1:0-1175 GCA_964533775.1 uncultured Spirochaetaceae bacterium
AAAAAATAGGAGACACAATGTATCTCCTTTTAAAATTATTTTAACAATGATTGCGGAATGTCGATTATTTTATCTTCACTCGCTCTGTAGTAAACTGCAACAAAACCTATGGTTGTTATCAATTCACTTTTTGTTTGAGTTGCTAACTCGTTGCTTAAAAGTTTAACTTCATCTTTCTTATCTTGGAATTTAACTTTTACTAGTTCATGATGTAACAAAGCTTGATCTAATGCAAAAATCACAGCCTCTGTAACACCTTCTTTTCCTACCATAACGGTAGGGTCAATATTATGCGCTAATGCGCGTAAATGGTTTCTTAATTTACTTTTCATAATATTGACTTTACTAACCTTTACACTTTTTTTCAATAGTAACTATTGTTTTACAACAACGATTATACTAGTTATATAATTTAGTAATCTCAAATCTCTTAATTTTCTTTGTACTAGTCATTGGAAGAGCTTCTTTAGTAACAGTAACTTGTTCAATTTTCTTGTAATGAACTAATTCACCATTTACTTGAGATATAATATCATTGATTCTCTTTTCAACAGCAGCTTCATCTAGTTCTTTAGCCCAATCTTGGTTTGGATAAACTAGTGCTCTAATACCTTCACTCTTTGTTGCAGCGTTTTTAATAAATGGAATAACACAAATTTGGTCGATTTCATTATATAGTTGGAAGTAATCTTCAATTTCTTCAGGGAAGACGTTTTTACCACCTTCAGTGACTATCATGTTTTTAGCTCTACCTGTTAAGTATAAATAGCCTTTACTATCGATATGTCCCATATCACCAGTATTTAACCAACCATCTTTATCTAATACTTCATCTGTAGCTTCTTTATTTTTATAATAACCCTTCATAACAACTGAACCTCTTATAAAGAGAATTCCGTTACCATCGCTATCAGGATCTACAATTTTTTGCTCTAAAGTTGGAATTATTTTACCAACACTAGATTCTATATAAGCATAAGTTGGGTTTAAGTGAGTAATTGGACTTGTTTCTGTTAATCCATAACCTTGTACAAAATCAATTCCTAATTGGTTGAACATCTTAAATGTAGATTCAGGAAGAGGTCCACCTCCACAAATACAAATTCTATTTGTATCAAGGGATATCTTCTTAAGTAAGAATTTAAACATCTTATCGCCAACATTCTTTTTAGTAA
>CAZHNE010000041.1:1275-9479 GCA_964533775.1 uncultured Spirochaetaceae bacterium
TTTAAATCACCTTTAACAAGGTTGTTAAAGAGGTATCTTTCACTGTCTCTTTCTTCTAATGAAATTTTATGTTCTATTTTTATCTTAGGATCTTTTACTAAAGTTTGTAGTTTATCGATATCGGCATATAATGCCTTTGCACCAGAGAACTTAATTAGCTTATCAGTTTCGTCGGGTTTCAAATTAGCATCTAAAGGTACTACAATACATCCTGCATATAATATAGCTAAATAAGAGATGGCCCACTCAACACTGTTTTTACCACATAAAGCTATTTTATCTTTAGGCTTTGCAAATGTTAAAATATGATTTGCTGCTTCAACTATTTTTTCTCTTGCTTCTTTGTAATTTAACTTTAAGTCTTTTGGTACAAATTGTCTAAAACAAGGATTGTTACCATATCTTTTTACAGTTATTTCAAACATTTCAACAAGTGTTGGCCATTTACCTGTAAAATCTTTACCTCTAAATTCTTCTAAGAACTCTATAGGATCATGTTGTGAGTTGTTATTAATAGACATATTGTCTCCTCCAAGCTAATTTAAGTTATTTTCCATTGTAATTTAGCAGGGATAATAATTCAAGCTTTTTTGTTTACAATTTGTCACTTTATGTAAAAGTGTCAACTTCATTAGAATAGAGTGCAAATTAGCATATACAAACGTAAACTATAAAGAAAGTTATTTTAAATAAGCTTTAAAAAAAGGAGCCGATAACTTTTGGCCCCTTTTTTTACTCTATTATAAAAGATATTAACTTTTCTTTTTAATTCTAATTGTCTTAATTTCAAATGGATGGAAAACAAAATTTCCTTGCTCTACTAGATCTTCAATTAAGTTTACAAACTCTAAAGAGGACAAATCAAGTTTCTCATTAAACCTTATATTAGCTTCAGCAGAATAACCTAAACATTCTCTTAATCTAACTACTATTGAATCTTCATTTTCTGAAATCTTAACAGTTTCAACTATAATATTTTCCTTATCAACTTCTACTAAATCTTCTTTAATTTGATATGAAACAGAAAGAGGAGGGTTATTTAAATTAGCTGATTGTTCCATTACTTTTAGCATATCATTTCCAGTTATAAAAATAGAATATGTAAACTCATGAAGTCCAATATCTGCTGTTTCATCAGGAGCTTTTGGGCTCCTTATTAAAGATGTGGACAACTGCCCGTTAGCAGCACTGTACCCATATTTACTATCGGTCATTAAAGCTACAATGTGTTTATTATCATTTTGAAGAGCAAATTCATGAGCAACTACTTCAAATCTAGCTCTATCTTTTAAACTGTTTTTCTTATTACTTCTATTGATAAAACCAAATGGAATATCATAAGTCGTAAAATCTGAATTAATTGTATTGTTAAAATTAACCCTTAGTATTTTATGATTTTCCCTCCAATCTAACTTTGTTTTAAAGTCTATACGAGCTACATCCTTATGAACGATTATTTCTTGCTCAAGGCGAGATCCGTTATCAAAAGTTATAACTCTTTTACCGTCTCTATAAACTCCATCTACTTTTTTTAATTGAGTGAGGTCATCTAATTCAATATCCCAAGCATCCCAGTTGTTAGGAAAGTCTTCTCCAAACATAATTTCATTAAATCTTGTTGAAACAAATTCCCTTTCTTTAACTTTTAAGCTAGATATTTCACCGTTTTCTAAAAGGGTAACAGATCCCCAGCTGTAGAGATTGTTTCCTACCTTTAGAGAGAGGGTATTCTCTTCTTCACTCTTTTTAGAGGAGTAAGGTTTAATACCATTTTGAGTAAATGGTGATAGGTTTAATAGATATTCTCCCTTTGTAATTAAACTATCATATATCTTATCTATCTCATTAAAAGCTTTAGAGTATTCTTCTTTAGCTTCATCATTAACAATTTTTACAGAAGAACCAGGGAGAATATCATGGAACTGATTTACTAAAAAGATTTCCCAACAATAATCAATCCTGTTTTTAATTTGTTGTAATTCTTCTTGGTTAATTTTCTCTTGAACATATTTTAAAGCAAAAAGATACTCAACATTGTGAAGATGCTTATCTAGCTTTCTATGCATATACTTTATTTTCGCTTGTGTTGTATAAGTTCCTCTGTGAAGCTCTAAATACAATTCATCATCAAAAATAGGTACTTCATCTGTAAAAATGTTTTTCATAGCATTAGACATTGTTGTCCAACTGTTTTTAGGAAGCCCTTGTAAATCTTTTTGTCTTTTAATTAGTTCAAGATCTTCAATTCGAGTTCCCCCACCACCATCACCTTCTCCTACAGGTCTAAAGAGGGCTGTTTGAACATCTTTGTTTTGAACTTTTTCCCACATTTCTAAATTTTCTACTGGTTCTTGAGTTCCTTCATAAGCCCCTTGTATCATGTGAGCTTTAATAGTTGAGCCATCAATACCTTTCCATTTAAAAACATCGAGAGGGTGTCTTGTAGTATCGTTCCAACCTAACTTACTTGTTACAATGTACTCTACTCCACTCTTTTTTAAGATTTGAGGAAGGGAAGCCATGTAACCAAATGAATCTGGAACATAGAAAGTGTCCCCATAGTACCCAGAGAATAATTGACTTGTTAACTTTCTACCAAATAAAATGTTTCTTATTTGCCCTTCTCCACTTGAAAGCATACAGTCTGGTTCAACAAGCCCTACACCGTTAGGCTCAAACTGACCTTTTTTATAAAACTTTAAAACTTCTTTAAATATTTCAGGATAATGCTCTTTCACTAACTTCATTTGATATGGTTGTGAGAACATAAAAATAAAGGTTGGATCCTTTTCCATAAGGTGAGCCATTTCACTTAATGTTCTAGCTGCTTTTCTAAGTGTTTCTTTTTGTGGCCAAAGCCAAGCTTGATCTAAATGTGCTGAACCAACACTGTAAATTGTAGGAGCGAGAGTAGCATTTTTATAGCTTAGTAACTTTGTAACTTGCTCTGAAGCTGAAGCAATTTCTTCTTCTAACTTTTTAGTAGAGTCTTGTATAAAAGTAATCTTCATAAGAGCTTGATGTAAAGAAGATGCTACTTGTTGATAATGCAAAGAAGAAGTATCTAAAGTATTTAACAACTCTCTTAATACATACACATCGTAATAAAAATCATATATCTTTTTATTCTTTTGTTTTAAGAAGGATGTGTTAAATGTTAATGGATAAGACTTAACCCTGTTAGCTACAGTTACTAAAACTCTTTCTGTTTCTCTTGGGTGATATCCTGGAAACAAGTATCCACACCAAATACAGATTGTTATTTTAATTGTTTGTCCTCTCCATTTGTCTAAAGAAATTAAATCATGAAAAGGATTTATTGCAAAAAACTTCTCATTATCATTAATGATAACCATTGAGTCTGTTTGCAAGTCGAGATTAAAGAAAATATCTTCCCTGTCTGGAACTGCTACAAAGGTTTGATACCAAGTGTCAGTATTGTCTTTACCATAAAAGTTGGGAGTTTTAACAGTTTCTTCCCATTTTATTTCAGAAACCAATTTAGGATATTTAAAATTTTCACAATCTACTCTTTTCCACTCATTTATTTCTAAAAGAGAGGAAAAGCTTTTGTTTTTTAATAACTCTAAATATGTATCTATTCGCTTTAAAGCTTTCATATCATACATTTAATCTAGTCCTTTTAATGCATTTGATAAATCATCTAATAATATATCTAGCTCTTCAATACCCACATGAATTCTAATTAGTGAAATCTTCTCTTCGGGTACATCTTTTTCTTCCTGATATTTTACTGCTGCAGGGAACACTAGTGATTCATAACCACCCCAACTAACAGCTTTTTTAAAATACTTTAGAGAATTTGTAAACTTTATAACTTTATCTAAACTTCGTGTTTTTAGTCTAAAAGAGAATAAGCCACTTCCACCTTTCATTTGTTTTTTAGCTAATTCGTACTGCTCAAATGAAGGTAAGAATGGATATAATACACTTTCAACAGCTTTATGGTTTTCTAAAAAGTTTGCTATTTCTAATGCGTTTTTATAGTGATAAGGCATTCTTATATGTAAAGTTCTTAAGTTTCTCATAATTAACCAAGCTTGTGTTGGAGTTGGTGTTGGTCCTAAGGGTTGGAACTCTGTTTCAAAGATATGCTCAACATCTTTTTTTGATCCTGCAATAACTCCAGCTATCAAATCTGAATTGCCACCTATATACTTAGAAGCTGAATGAACTACTAAATCAATACCATAATCAATTGGATTTTGAAATAATGGTGTTGCCCAAGTGTTATCAATTATTGTTTTTATACCTCTACTTTTTGCTATTTTAGCTACTTCTTCTAAGTTTTGAAGTTTGAAGGTAAAAGTTGTTGGACTTTCTAAGTAAATTAAACTCGTATTATCCCTAATTGCCTCTTCAAATTCTTTAGAATCTCTTCCATCAACATAAGTAACCTTTACGTTAAAGCGAGCTAAATAAACATCAAAGAAATATTTTGTCCAACTGTAAGTATCTTCTACAGCAACAATATGATCATTTCCTTTTAAGCAAGAAAGTATTGCCAGTGTTATAGCACTCATTCCACTTGTTACTAACTTTGCTTTTTCAGCTCCTTCAAGAGAAGCTAGCTTTTCTTCACAAAGGTTAACTGTAGGATTATTACCACGACTATATAAATAGTGTGTTTTTTCATCAGCTAAAGCATCACGAAAATCTTCATAAGTGTTAAAACAAAATATTGAAGTATTTACTATTGGAGGACTTACCGCATTAAAGGGGTGATTTTGTTCTCCTTGATGTAATAAGATTTCTGAAATTCTTTTGTTTTTCAATTGATTTTACTCCTTAACACTACCTTCAGTTAATCCAGCTACAATATATTTCTGACCTATTCCAAAGACAATCATAGTAGGTAGTAGTGCAATTATTATTCCTGCACTCATTACATCCCATGAAATACCAGCTTTTGATATAAAGGAGTTAAGTGCAACAGGAACAGTCATTTTATCATTAGTCATTAATAACATAACAGCTAAGAATAATTCATTCCAAATATTGATAAATGCGAAACAGAAAATAGCCGCCATGCCTGGTATTGTAATTGGCAAAATTACTCTAAATAATGATTGGAAAGTGGTACAACCATCAATCATACTAGCTTCTTCTAAACTAACAGGCACTTTATCAAAGAAACTTTTACTCATTATTGTAGAGAATGCTACAACTGTAGCTACATATACAAAGCTTAGTGATACTAAACTGTTTGTTAATTTTAGTTTTGTAAACATTGTGAATAATGGAACCATTATTATAAAGGACGGAATTGTTTGTGAAAAATATAGTAACAATTCAATATGTCTTTTCATCTTTCTATTTTTATATCTAGAGAGAGCAAATCCACTAGAAATGGATATTACCATAGCAAAAAAAGAAGAGAAAACAGCAACTAATAATGAGTTTCTAAAATAGTGTCCAAAATTAGCAAATGAAAATAGCTTTCTATAACCTTCAAAGTTCCATTCTTTAGGAAAGTAAACTATAGGCAAGGTGAAAATGTTTTTAGACCCCTTAATACTAGTTACAAAAATCCAATAAAGTGGAATTATTGCAGCAAGAAGATATATAGTTAACAAAACGGCTCTACCGACGGCTCTTAAATGTGGGTGTTTAGTTTTCATAAATTAATCATCCTTTCTAGTCGTTAGTTTTAAGTAAAAAATTGAATAAACAAATAATAAAGTAATTATTATTAATCCAAGTGCAGAACCTTGACCATAATCATATTCTTTAAAGACCTTATTAATCATTTGAGTTGCTAAAATATTTGTCTTATTTATAGGTCCACCATTTGTCATTGCATAAATAATATCTGGCATATTAACAATCCACATAGTTCTTAATAATAAAGTACTTACTATGGTTGGTTTAATATAAGGAATAGTTACCTTAAACAATCTACCAATTGAAGAAGCTCCATCAATAACTGCAGCTTCATGTAATTCTTTAGGAACTGACTGTAAGGCAGCTAAAAGCATTATGCCGAAAAAAGGAACTCCATACCAAACATTTGCTGCAACAACACTCATCATTGCATATTTAGGATCTGATAAAAATCCAATAGGATTATTTATAAGCCCAACTCTAATTAAAATATCGTTTATTAATCCTGCTTGTCCGTTAAATAACCAAGCCCAAGTTAAACCAATAGCAAAACCTGATAATGCCCAAGTATAAAACACTAAGCTTGAATAAAGGCCTCTTCCAAAAAATGGTTTTTGAAGTAATAAAGCTAAGATGAATCCTAAAACAAACTGGAAAAACAATGATACAATAACCCAAACAAGAGTGTTTTTAAGAATTACAAAAAAGCTAATATTCGCATCAAATATTACAGCCTTAAAGTTTTCAAAACCAATAAAACCAACGTTTGTTAAATCAAACATATTATAGTTTTGAAAGGCCATTATAGAGCCTCTAACTACTGGCAAATAAATAAACAGTATTAAAAAAAGAAAAGCCGGAATTAGCATTATATTGTGTGTACGCTTATCCAACATGTCCTCCTAGGTAATAAAACCAGGGGAATAATAAAATATTCCCCTGCATATAAATTTAAGTAATAACTAGACTACTTATTCCAATAATCTTTCCATTGTTTAATAAGTTGATCTGTAGTTAGTTGATTTAACAAATAAGCTTGCATGCTTTGTTCTTCAACTTGACCCCAACCTGGATATTTAGGTGAATCAAGAGGATATTTAACAAACACATAAGTCTCTGGTGTACTCATTGATGTTTGCCATGATTTATAAGCACCTTGTGAGAAGTACTCATCGTTATCATATGTAGAACTATTTACTGGTAATGGACCATATGCTTTACAGAAAGCTGCATTTGTTTCAGATGAGAGCATGTAGGAAATAAAGTCCCAAGCTTCATCTGCATGTTTTGTAGTACTTGCAATACCAAGACCTGCAAAACCATAATCTAAATAAGCTTTTCCGCTTTTACCTACAGGCATTGGAACAACTGTATATTGATCAGAATCTAAAGCATCAGCTACCATTGAAATAGTGTCAGGATCTTGAACTAAGAAAGGTGTAGTACCTGCAATAAATGCGTTAACTTGTTCATTAAAGCCCCAGCTTACACCATCAGATGGTACAGAATCTCTAAACATTTGAGCATAAGCTTCTAAAGCAGCTCTTCCTTCTGGTGTATCATAAGCAAATTGACCGTCTGTTGTTAAATAAATGTTTTCTGTATCAATATTGTCTAAAGCAGAAAGCATTAAGATATCTGAAATTTTAAATGGAGAACCTGTGCCTCTAAATCCAAAACCAAATTGACCAGGCGCTTTACCTGTTATTTCTTTTGCTGCTGCATATAATTCTTCAATAGTTGTAGGAATTGCAACATTATATTTTTCTAAAATGTCTGTTCTTACAAATAAACCTTTAACAAAGAAAAACTGAGGTAGTAAATAAGGTGTATTATCAACAGTTTTTGCTGCTGTTAATGTTAATGGTAGTAAGTCAGATGTACCTTCCCATTTATCCATGTAAGGGGTTAAGTCTACTAATCTACTGTTATTAACATATTGTTTAACAGTGTGGTCTCTAACCTCAACAATATCTAACTCTTGTCCGCTGTTAAGCATCATAGTTAATTTGTTATCTGCTTGTTCATATGGTGGGGACACCAACTCAATTTTAATATTAGGATTTTTAGCTTCATATCCTGCAATTAATTCTTCAATTTGGGCTGTTCTTGATGGGCTTGTCATAGTTTCAACAAATGTTAATTTTATTGAATCATCACCTTTTTGTTCACTAGCTCCACTTGCAAAAATTGGCGCTACAAAAACTCCAATACACAATGCCACAACGAGTAATTTTTTTGACATAGTCATATACCTCTCCTCTTTAATCTTTTTAATTAGATTATTCTAATTCTTACGAATAGCGAATTGGTAACACCATTGGTAATACCAATTATTCAATTAATAAGAGTATTATAGCATTATACTCTTATATTGTCACTAAAAACTTTTAAAAATTGATTTCTATTCATCAGATTATAAATATTTGTATAATTATTAATTTTTTTCTAGCCAGATACTGATTATGGTATTATAATGATACCAATAATGAACAAAGGAATGTCTATATGAGAAAAGTTGACAAAGTCTACATTGAATTAAAAAGCAGATTAACTGAGCAATACTGGAAACAAGGAGA
>CAZHNE010000041.1:9579-12382 GCA_964533775.1 uncultured Spirochaetaceae bacterium
AAGTCTACATTGAATTAAAAAGCAGATTAACTGAGCAATACTGGAAACAAGGAGAGAGAATAACTAGCGAAAGAGATCTAGCTACTCTTTTAAATGTAAGTAGGGTTACTATTAAGGCTGCTTTAAACAAACTAATTGATGAAGGTTTGCTAGAATATATAGATGGTAAAAAAGGAACCTTTGTAAAGGTTAGAAATTCAACCCCACATAATGGAAATACTATATGTGTCGCAATTGATAATAAGACACCGGCCTTTTCTTCCTTTTTATTAGAAGGGATACACGATACTTTATTTAATAAAGGTTTTCAGACAATTTACTTTAATACCCTATTTAATAAGGAAAATATTAAAGAGCAGATTAACTACTTTATCTCAAATAACATTTCCGGCTTTATTCTTGCACCCTTAATAGGGAAAGACAGTCTTGAAAATAACAATAAAATAATCAACCTTTTAATTGAAAACAACATTCCCCTTGTTCAAGTTGATCGATACGCAACCGACAGTTATGGAAGTTATGTAGGAACAAACAATTTAAAAGCTTTTTATAATTTAACTAAAGAAGTTCTCAAAAGAGGATATTCATCAATCCTTACAATTGATGGATTTAAAACAACTAGTACTGAAGAGAGAAAGAGTGGTATTTTAAAAGCTTTAAAAGAAGAAGGAATTGTTTACAAAGAAATATCTTTAGATGAAATAAGTTATATTAAGAAAAATAAAATTTCTTTAAGTGAAGATCAACTTCAGCTTATTAATGAAAGCGATGCAATAATAGGGCTTAATCAAAACTTAACAAGAGCTATTAAAACTTTCTCACCTAACAAATACATGGCATCAATTTCAGCTAGTAAAGACGAATGTGAAAACAATTTATCTATAATTCAACCTATGTATGAAATTGGAAAAGAGAGTGGAAGATTAATAATTGAACAAATAGATAATAAGGAAGCTGTGCAAAAACAAATATTAATTGAAGGGTATTGCTGGGAAGAAGAGTAAAACTTCTCTTTTACAATTAATCCTTCTCTCTTTTTAGATAATTATTCATATATATACTTTCCAAAACTACCTTTTATATATAAAGTGTGGCATAAGGAATTTTCATGGAAACTACTTTTATTGACATTATCCATAAAATGGAAAACTATACAAATTTAGAAAAGAACATAAAACACTATACTACAAGATATTATCGTCTAGATAGAATGGAAAAGTTACTCGCCTTTTTTAACAATCCAGAGCGTGATTATAAGACAATTCACGTAGCTGGAAGCAAAGGAAAAGGCTCTACTAGCAAGTTTATTGCTAAGGGTATTGAATCTTTTGGTTATAAGGTTGGCCTTTATGCCTCTCCTCACCTTCTCTCTTACAGAGAAAGGTTTACACTGTGTGGTGAGTTTTTTAATGATGAATTTTTAGTTGAAGTTGGAAACTATATATTAAATAAAACAAAAGATTTTACTTTTAAAGATAAATGGGGAGAGACAAACCCCACTACTTTTGAATTATTTACTCTTTATGGTTTTATGCTGTTTTCAAAAAGCAAGTGTGACTATGCAGTAATTGAAACAGGATTAGGCGGAAGGCTTGATGCAACAAACACTATCCTTCCTGTTTTAAGTGTTATTTGTCCAATTGAATTAGAACATACTTCAATTCTTGGAGATACTATTGAAAAAATAGCTATTGAAAAATCTAAAATCATAAAAAAGAAGGTTCCTGTAGTTGCAGCAACTTTAATTGACGATGCTAAAAACGTCATAATAAATGAAGCTAGGGACAATAATAGTAGCTTACAATTATTAGAAGAAGAAGTTTTAAGTATTAAAACGTTTACTACAAAGAAAAGTGAAAATGTTGAGATAACTTGGAGTGACAATAGCGTTGATAATTTAAATTTAACTTTAAAAGGTTCTGTGATGGCTAATAACGCTGCTCTTGCTATTTTAGCCTTAAAAAAACTTGGCTTTTATAATGAAAATATGATTAGATCAATTAACAAAGCTACATTGTTAGGTAGGTTTCAGCTCCTAAGTACAAACCCTGATTTATACATTGATGCAGCCCATACTAAAATGTCTATTCTCTCACTCATTTCTTCAATAAAACAAATTGAAAATATTGAAAAGTGTACTGTAATTTTTGGATCTATCTTAGATAAAGACCACAACTCAATTGCCCCTCTCCTACTCGATAACTTTAATAATATTATATTAAGTAAACCTGGAGATTTTAAAAAGAGTGATATCCCATCTCTTTATGAACTTTTTAAAAGTTTAAATAAGACAAGTAACATTGAAATGATACTTGATGGGGATAAGGCTCTTAAAAGAGCTTATGAATTAACTCCCGAAGATGGTTGTATTTTAGCATGTGGTTCGTTTTACTTGGCAAGTGAAATAGCCATAGCTCATAAAAATACAAAACACATAAAATTTAACGTTATTGAGAGCTTAAGAAAAAGCAATTAGGGTAATTATTTAAACCAGTATAATAAAAGCTTAATATACTACTGTTATTGTACTAATATAGTTTTAAAACAGTTTGTTTCAGTATAAAAATGGTATAACAAATTCAAAGAGGCTTAAATTAATTTTATTGAACTTTAATCTTTATCTGATGTGACTAAATTTAGTATAATTTTAATACTAAAACTAACTAAATTTGTGTAGTTACACAAGCATAATTTTCAGTTTTAGTATGAAAAACTACAAGGTACATTAATAGCTAAACTGACGAGGTATGTTTTAAATTATATTAAAACATAGTATTATAAACAAAAAGAAACAGGAGAAAAA
>CAZHNE010000042.1:0-12157 GCA_964533775.1 uncultured Spirochaetaceae bacterium
TTATAAAGAGTTGAATATTATTGAACACTATCCTCTCTTTGTATATAATTAGTTTCTATGAGTAAGAAGAAAATAGTATCTACACACTGGGCGGATATTTACGCCGATAAGATCATCCGAGAAAAGGGTGAAAAAGATTGTTATACCTGTGCAAGTGGGATTACCCCTTCAGGTACAGTTCATATTGGTAATTTTAGAGAAATTATCTCTGTTGAATTAGTAGCAAGAGCTTTAAAAGATAAAGGTAAAAACGTTCGCTTTATTTATAGCTGGGATGATTACGATGTATTTAGGAAAGTGCCTAAAAACATGCCAGAACCAGAGCTTTTAAAAAATTATTTAAGAAAACCTATAACATTAGTTCCTGATACATTAAAAAGAGCAGAAAATTATGCTCGTGGAAATGAAGTAGATGTTGAAGCAATCCTTCCAAAAGTAGGAGTTGTTCCTCAGTACTTATATCAAGCTGAAAAATATAGAAGTAATGAATACGCAGAAAGCATTAAACTTGCTTTAGAAAAGAAAGAAGAAATAAAAGCTGTTTTAAATGAATATAGGACAGCACCACTTGAAGATAACTGGTGGCCAATTTCTATATTCTCTTCTTTTACAGATAAAGATACAACAACTATTTTAAATTGGGACGGTGGTTATAAAGTAACATACCGTGATGATGAAACAAACGAAGAAGAAACTATTGATATAAGAGAAACTCCTAATACTAAACTTCCTTGGAGATTAGATTGGCCAATGAGATGGAGTTTTGAAGGTGTTGATTTTGAACCAGCAGGTAAAGATCACCATAGTGAAGGTGGTTCTTTCGACACTAGTGCCAAAGTAGTTGAAATATTTGGTGGCAAGCCTCCAGTTTCTTTCCAATATGATTTTATATCAATCAAAGGAAGGGGAGGAAAGATTTCTTCCTCAAGCGGAGAGGTTGTCTCTCTTTATGATGTTCTTGAAGTTTACACCCCAGAAATTTGTAGATTTATGTTTGTTGGAACTAGACCTAATAGTGAGTTTGCAATTTCATTTGACTTAGATGTATTAAAAATCTATGAAGACTATGATACTTGTGAAAGAATTTATTTTGGCTTGCAAAAAGCAAATGAAAAGAAAACTGCTAAACAAAGAAGAATATTTGAGTTAAGCCAAGTTGACGAAATTCCAACTGAACCATCATATCAAATTCCATTTAGACATCTTTGTAATGTTCTTCAAGTTCACGGTGGAGATATTGATGCAGTTATTCTCTCTCTCCCTGATGTTAGTGAAAATCAAAAAGACAGATTAATTCAAAGATGCCAATGTGCTTGGGCTTGGATTACTCAATTTTCTCCAGAAGATTTTAGATTTGCATTAGCTACTAAGGATACTGAAAAGATTGAAGTAAGTGATAAAGAACTTGTTTCTATTAGAGCACTACGAGATGTTGTTGCAAAAATGGACTCTTATGAAAGTGATAAAGAGTTTACAACTGCAATGTATTCTTGTGCCACTGATAATGATTTAGAAACTTCAGTGTTCTTTGGTGTTATATACAAAATCCTTATTGGCAAATCCAAGGGCCCAAAGTTAGCTCAGTTTATGTTAACTTGTGGTAAGGATAAAATATTGCCGATTTTAGAAAAGTATTAATTTTAAAAGCAGTAGGGTGTAAACTTTACTGCTTAATTTTTTTAGGAGGAATGTTAAGTTATGAAAGTTATTTTAATTAATGGAAGTCCCAGAGAAAAAGGTTGTACCTTTACAGCTTTAAATGAAATAGCACTTGAGTTAGAAAGATATGAAATAAAAAGTGAAATAATTTTTATTGGAAGCTTAGAACGGAGTGTAGATAAGACTTTTGTAAAAGAAGTTAAAGAAAAGATTGAAAATGCTTCAGGCTTAGTTGTAGGATCTCCTGTTTATTATGCAGCACCAACTCCCCTTGTTTCAAGTTTCATGATTGAATTAATGAAAGTTTTAGATAAGGGGAAAATTGCCCTTCTTCCTTCTGCTAGCATTGCAAGTGCTAGAAGAGCTGGAACATCAAGTACGATTGATCAATTAAACAAATTCTTTTCAATTAGTCAAATGCCAATAGTTACTTCTCAGTATTGGCCAATGGTTCACGGTAATACTCCTTCTGAAGTAAAACAAGATGAAGAAGGACTTCAAACTATGAGAATTCTTGCAGGGAATATGGCATATATGATTAAGGCTTTTAAATTAGCTGGAATTGAAAAACCAAAAATAGAGACAAAGTTAAGAACTAATTTTATTAGATAAAAAGAAAGCTAAGCGAGTAAATTGCTTAGCTTTAACTTTCTAATTAAGAATTTTATCAAGGATGAAGGAATTCTTTTTCCACTTTGGTTGCGCCTTTACTCTTAAATCAACATGCAAGTTTTTCCCAGGGAATAGTTTCTTTATATCTTTAAAAGACTGTACTCTTATCTTTTTAATGTTGGAGCCACCTTTACCAACAACTATACCTTTTTGAGATTCTCTCTCAACAATTATAAAAGCTCTAACCCAAATTAAATTTTCTTTTTCTCTAAACTCAATATCACTAACGTCTACATATATTGCATGAGGGAGCTCTTTGCTTACTAAAGCTATTGCCTTTCCTCTAATGATTTCACTAATTCTTAATTCTAAAGGCTGATCAGTGTAAGCTTCTTCACTATATAATAGCTCTCCTTCTGGAGATAGTTTAAATAACTCAATAAGGATTTCATCTATTCCTTCATCATTTTTTGCACTTGCACTAAGGTATGTGGCATTAGGAAGATGTTCTTTTATAATAAGCTTTGTTTCTTCTATTTTTTCTTCACTTATAATATCTGTTTTATTAAAAACACAAAGAATAGGGCTGTTAACCTTTTTTAAAATTTCAATTATTGCAAACTCTTCTTCTCCAGGAGCTCTTGATGCATCAACTACATATAAAACTATATCATTTTCATTTAACGGAGCAACTGCAATTTCTTGTAGTCTTAAGTTAAACTTTTGCTCATTCAAATGATACCCTGGTGTATCAGTGAATATTAATTGCCCTCTTTGATCGGTGTAAATCCCTCTTATTGCATTTCTTGTTGTTTGAGGTGTTTTAGCTGTAATAGATACCGGCATTTCAACAATTGTATTAACCATTGTGCTTTTCCCGCTAGATGGTCTTCCTATAATTGCGATCGAGCCACATTTCATATAGAACTCCTATTTGTAATATGATTTTATCATAATAAAAAGCAGTGAAATTAACAACATGAGGACTCATAAATAAATAAACAAAAAACACCAAAGGGACAAATGTCGGATATGGTAGTTGACATATGTCGGATATAGTGGTATCTTATAAATGTAAGCGACATATGTCGGGCAGTTTAAGGTTTAGCATTTTAGCTAAACATCACAATAGAATATAAAATATAAGGAGATACAATATGCCAAGATTTAATGGAACAGGCCCAGAGGGCAAAGGACCTTTAACAGGAAGAGGATTAGGAAACTGTGATTCCAAAGTTGATAATAAAACTACAGTTACTATAGAAAATGATACACCTAATGTAAATCTAAACTCACCAGTAGATAACTTTAATAGAGGTATGGGATTGGGCAGAGGATTAGGAATGGGTAGAGGATTAGGATTGGGCAGGGGATGCCAAAGAGGTCTTGGAAGAGGCTTTAATAGAGGCAGAGGCCTTGGTAGAGGCAGAGGCCTTGGTAGAGGAAACTTCTAAGTACAATTTACTCGTAGGTTGTTAATTTCATTTTAATGAGGAGGGGAGAGAGCATTGTTTTCTCCTCTTTATTTTATTAATACACAATTTATGATATGCTAATTTACATAAAAGAGGAGGGTGTTTATGGCAAGATATAAAAAGAATAGAAGAATAGGTTATTTGAGTTCAATTAAACATTTTGCTCCAGTTCATAGAGGTGTTATTTTACAAAACAATAAAGAAGAGATTATTTTAACTCATGAAGAGTTTGAAACAATTAGACTAATTGACTACAAGGGGTATACCCAAGTTGAATGTAGTAAGTCTATGAATATTGCAAGAACAACAGTTCAAGAGCTATATAGTGTAGCTCGGCATAAATTATCAATTTTTTTACTAGAAGGTAGACATGTGTTTGTAAAAGGTGGAACTATAGAATATGTTGATGATGAAACCCTAGAGAGAGAAGTTGGATTTGATGATGATACCCTATGCAGAAGAAGGCAGAGAAGAGGTAGAGGTAGACAAAATAGGTTTAACAATCAGAATAAATTTTAATTATTCATTTAATTTTATTATACTGTTTTACTTTATCGTTCATTTCTATTATATTATTAAGGATATTAAATTTAGGAGTTACTAGTAAATGAGTGAAAAAGAAAAAAAAGATGTAAAAGCTCAAGACCCTCAAATAAATGAACGCTTATTAAAAACCCGTAGTATTATGCTTAGCGGTGAAATAAATAAAGAAAGTGCTGAAAAGATAATTTCACAACTTCTTGTTTTAGAAGCAGAAGACAATGAAAAAGATATTTTTATGTATATAAACAGCCCTGGCGGCGACGTTGATGCAGGTTATGCTATATATGATGTAGTTAGATTTATTAACCCAAAAGTAATTATGATTGGTGCAGGATTAGTAGCTTCAGCCGCTTCTCTTGTATTGTTAGCAGTTCCTTCTGAAAGAAGAGTTGGTCTTCCAAATTCTACTTACTTAATTCACCAGCCAATGAGTGGAATGAAGGGAGTTGCAACAGCTATTGAAATATATTCAAAACAAATTGACAGATTAAGATACAAACTTGATAAAGTTATTGCTGATGCAACAAATAAAAGTATAGAAGAAGTTAAAAAAGATACAGAAAGAGATCATTGGTTATTTAGTGATGAAGCTAAAGAATATGGCTTAATTAGTAAAATAGTTGAAAGACGATCCCATTTATAAGATTATTCTTTTTTAATAAATGCAATTTATGAGAATTTCTATTAGTTAAGAGTAGGAGTTTCTATGGTTGCATTTTTTTTATGTGTATTATGTTCTCTTTTTATTAGCTGCGAACAACCAGCTGTCAGTGAAAACTCTATAAAAATTGTCAGCTGGAATGTAGAAAATTTAATGGATACAAATGTTGACGGCAGCGAATATGCTGATTTTTCTTTAACTAATTACGATGAACATGTTTATAGAAGACGCTTAAAAGTTATTTGTGATGTTATAGATGATTTAGATGGTGATATTGTAGTCTTACAAGAGGTTGAAAATTCAAATGTTTTAAATGATATGGTAAATTTATATCTTTCTAGAAAGGGATATCTTTACTTTGGTGCTGTTAAAAATGAAGACAGTGCAATCGCCATTGGATTTGTTTCGAAAATCAAGCCAACTAATATAAGTGTTCACTCAGTGAAAGATGCAAGAAGTGTGTTAGCTTTAGATTTTTTAATTGATGATGAACTTCTTAGAGTATTAACTTTTCACGGAAAGAGCCAAATTGAAGGCTTTGAAGAAACGGAAGAAAAGAGAATCAATTTAAGCAAAACACTAAAGCGTATTATTAACAATAATCTAGATTGTAATATTGTTTGTATGGGGGATTATAATGAAGACCCTTCTGTATATAATCCAATACAAACAGCATTATATGATGTTGAAAAAGAAAATGCCTTTTATTTTAGGGATAAAGGATCTTTACTTATATCATCTTCATCTTATAGTTTAATTCAAGATATATTGTACTCACCCCAGATTGATATGAGTTTTAGAAAAAGTAAAAAAGGTACATATAATTATAAAAACTCCTGGTACAATTTAGATTTAGCTTTGTTAAATAACAATTTATTCGATTATTTAGGTATAGAGTTTGATGACTTTAATATTTATGCTCCCCAAAAAATATGTACATCTACTGGTATTCCTTATTCTTGGAATCCAAAAAGCTTAACTGGAGTTAGTGACCACTTTCCAATATATGTTACCTTAAAAAGGTTAAAAAAATAGGAGGCTAGGCCTCCTTAAATATTAGCTAGTAGTTTTTGGGATTTTAGGAAATTTTAATTCATAGAAAATTTTCTCAAGTGATAAGCTAAGGTTAATGTTTTCTACCACACTCATAGTCCCATTTTCAAGTAAAACAGGTTTTAGGGTTACAGGAGAGAAGTTTAAAACTCCATGCACACCTGCTTTTAATAGTTTGTGATAAACATCTGCAGCCGCTATTTCAGGAACAGTGATAATACCAACCTTCACATCTAACTCCTTAACCACTTCAGAAAGTTTTGATAAAGGATAAATAGAAATTGGTTGTGATGTGTCATTGTATATATGTGAGTCACTATCAAATCCAGCTACAACTTTAATTCCATCAGGTTCGAAACCACCATAATGCATTAAAGCAAGACCAATTCTTCCACATCCTAAGATAATTGCATTTTGCGAATCACCTTTACCTAAGATTTCAGAAAGTGATTCAACTAGGTCTACTATTTCATAACCACCTCTTTTTTGTCCATATATAGATAATTGTGAAAAATCTTTTCTAACTATTGCCGCAGAAACACCTGCCGCGTCAGCTAAATTATTTGCAAAAACTTTTTCTAAGCCTATAGCACGTAATCTATTAAGTGCCCGGTAGTATCTTGTTATTCTTATTAATTGGTCATTATTCATAAAGTTCTCCCTTAATGTGAACAAGAGTATATTATTTTTGTATATCAGTCAATATTTGCCTTAAAAGTTTGTAAATACTCTTTATAAATTTTAAAAGAATAAAAAAAATAGTAATTTTTGGTGCTTTTAACTATTAATTAAGTTTTTTGCCTTAAAAGAGGGTGGTTTTGCTTTACATTAAGAGTAATTTGTATTAAATAGTTAATGGCAGTGAAAAAAAATAGTAGGATTTTTACTAAAAATATTGGATATAAATATGATTTAATTTGTTTTTAGTTAGTCTTTTAATAGCCATGTTTAATGTTTTTTTTGTCATTAATGTTATATGTACAAGGTTTTGATTGTGTGATAAAATATCCACTAATCAATATTTTGGTTAAATTATATTAGGGTAAAATATTTAGGAGGGTACATGTCAGAGAAGAATATAAAATTCTCGCCAGAGTTAGTAGCTTTTATTAACGAATGGCGTGACAAACCAGGTAATCTCATCATGGTGTTACACAAGATTCAAAGTGAATTTGGGTATGTGTCTAGGGAGTCTGCTGATGAAGTTTCAAAACTATTAGACATTCCATTCGCAAAAATTTGGGGTGTTTTGACATTCTATCATTTTTTCAAATTAACAAAGCCAGGAAAATACAACATTCAAATTTGTATGGGTACTGCTTGTTACTTAAAAGGTGGAGATGCTTTAGTTGAAGAATTCAGCAAACAACTTAAAATAGAAGAAGGTGGAATAACCGATGATGGTTTGTTCTCACTAGAAGCTGTTCGTTGTATTGGATGTTGTGGTCTAGCACCTGTTTTGACAGTTGGTGAAGAAGTATTTGGTAAGGTTGCCACGAATCAAGTAGCTGGCATCTTAAAGAAATTTGCTTAATTAATATATGCATCGTTACATAACTGATTTTATATTAGATATAACTCACAATTCTTTCGAAGCAAGTAGTACTCAAGTAGAGTTATTTTTATTTGAGGATGATAGATATCTAAAAGCCATTATAAAAGATAATGGCACAGGGATGAGTGATGATGTTTTAAAAAGAGTTTTAGATCCTTATTTTACTGATGGGATTAAACATAAACATAGAAAAGTTGGATTAGGTCTACCGTTTTTAGTACAAAGTATTAACGAAAGTGGCGGTAAATTTAATATAGAGTCAAAGCCTAACAAAGGAACTCAAGTAAACTGCCTTTTTGATTTGTGTAATATTGACACACCTCCAATGGGCGATATAAGTTCCACCTTCTTAGCTCTTTACAGCGATCCGAAAGCACAAGAGCTAATTATTAGAAGAGAGATAAACACTTCTAAAGGTAGTAGTTATTACGAATTTTCAAAAAGTGAATTATTGGAGATTTTAGGAGACTTTTCAACTGTTTCATCTTTATGCCTTTTGAGAGATTTTTTAAAAAGTCAGGAAGAAGATCTTGTTCAGTATTATATTGATAGAACTGTAGTTTTTAAGTAATAGAAAATGGAGAAATTATAATGGCAAAAATGACATTAGAAGAACTTAGGAAATTAAGGGACTCAAAACAAAAAGCCTTACAAAAGAGAGACATTGAAGGTAAAGAAGGTCAAATAATTATAGGAATGGGCACTTGCGGTATAGCTGCTGGTGGTAAAACTGTATTAGATGCTTTTCTTTCTGAATTAGATGAAAAAAACATTACAAATATTTCCGTTACCCAATCTGGATGTATGGGACTTTGCCATGTTGAACCTACTATTGAAGTTAGGGTTCCAAACATGCCTAATGTAATTTATGGAAATGTTGATGCTGAAGTTGCTAAAAGAATTGTTCAAGACCATTTAATAGATCACAAATTATTAAATGACCATGTATATGATAGACCTGCAGCAGATATTTATGTAAAGGATGGAGATAAATAATGGCTTTCAGAAACTATATTTTAGTTTGTGGTGGTACAGGATGTGAGTCCAGCCGCGCAGACGATATTTACAAAAACCTTATTGCCGAAGCGGAAGCTCACGGCGTAAAAGACGAAGTACAGATTATTAAAACAGGTTGTTTTGGTTTCTGTGAACAAGGGCCAATTGTTAAGGTTCTACCAGAAGATTCTTTTTACGTAAAAGTTAAACCAGAAGACTCTAAAGAAATAATTAGCGAACATGTTGTTAAAGGTCGTGAAGTAACAAGACTTTTATATGATAAAGACAAAAGCCGCGAAAATGCACAAGTAGAAGACATTGAATTCTACCAAAAGCAGTTTAGAATTGTTTTAAGAAACTGTGGATTTATTGATCCAGGTAAAATTGATGAATATATTGCACGTGAAGGTTATGTTGCTTTAGAAAAAGCTTTATATAGCATGACTCCAGACGATATTATTGAAGAACTTAAAATTTCTGGCTTAAGAGGTCGTGGTGGAGCAGGTTTCCCAACTTGGATGAAATGGAACTTCACAAAAATGGCTGATAATGGCGACAAGTTCGTTGTTTGTAACGCTGACGAGGGAGATCCAGGTGCATATATGGACCGTTCTGTATTAGAAGGGGACCCCCATTCAGTTATTGAAGCAATGACTATTTGTGGTAAAACTATTGGTGCACACCAAGGTTATATTTACATTAGAGCAGAATATCCATTGGCAATTCATCGTTTAGAAGTAGCTATGGAACAAGCTAGAGAGTATGGTTTACTAGGTAAAAATATTCTTGAAAGTGGCTTTGATTTTGATATTGAAATAAGATTAGGTGCTGGTGCATTTGTTTGTGGTGAAGAAACTGCTTTACTACAATCAATCGAAGGATTTAGAGGAATGCCTCAACCACGTCCACCATTTCCAGCTGTAAAAGGCTTATGGCAAAAACCTACTTGTATTAACAACGTAGAAACTTGGGCAAATATCCCTGTAATTCTTGCTAGAGGCGGACAATGGTTTAGAAAGATTGGTACAGAAGATAGCCCTGGTACAAAAGTTTTTGCACTAACAGGTAAACTTAAAAACTCTGGTCTAGTTGAAGTTCCTATGGGAACAACTCTAAGAGAAATTGTTTTTGACATCGGTGGTGGTATTGCTAATAATAGAAAGTTCAAAGCTGTACAAACTGGTGGTCCATCAGGTGGTGTTATAACAGATGCAAACTTAGATACTCCAATTGACTTTGGTGGTCTCCAAAAGATTGGTTCTATGATGGGTTCAGGTGGTATGATTGTTATGGACGAAGACGACTGTATCGTTGACGTTGCTAAATTCTACCTAGACTTCACTGTAGATGAATCTTGTGGTAAATGTGCACCTTGTAGAATTGGTGGTAGATCACTTCTAAACATCTTAGAAAAAATTACTCAAGGTAAAGGTACTCAACAAGATTTAAGAAATATTAAGAGTATTGGTCATGCAATGGAAAAAGGTTCTCTCTGTGCTTTAGGTCAGACAGCTCCTAATCCAATTCTTTCCAGTATGAAATATTTTGAAGAAGAGTATAGAGCTCATATTGAAGATCATAAATGTCCTGCTGGCAAATGTAAGAATTTAATAACTTTTACAATAAATGCAGATAAATGTATTGGATGTACAGTCTGTGCACGTAAGTGTCCAGTTGATGCAATTTCAGGTGAAAGAAAACAAGCTCATTTAATTGATCAAGCAACTTGTATTAAATGTGGTGCTTGTGTTGAAGCTTGTAAATTCGGCGCAATAGATGTTAATTAGGCTTCTGGAGGATCAAAGAAATAATGGTTAATGTAAAAATAAATGGTATTCCCGTTGAAGTAGCAGAGGGAACAACTGTATTACAAGCAGCAAGAAATATTGGGGTGTATGTTCCAACATTATGTTATCATCCTGATTTAACACCTTTTGCTTCTTGTGGAATGTGTGTATGTAAACAAGAAAATAATAACAAAATGCTTAGAGCTTGTTCTACTCCAGTTCATGAAGGATTAAGTGTAATAACAGATGATCCTGAATTGTTTGAAGTTAGAAAAGCTATTTTGGAAATGACACTAAGTACTCATCCTAACACTTGTTTAACTTGTATTAGAAATGGTAACTGTGAACTACAAACTTTAGCAGCAACTTTTGGTATTAGAGAACAACCTTTTGAGCAAAGAACTTCAGACCTTCCTGCTGATACTTCTTCCTCAGCAATTGTTCTTGATCCACACAAATGTATTAAGTGTGGTCGTTGTGTACAAGTTTGTCAGGATTTACAAGGCGTGTTTGCTTTAGACTTTATCGGCCGTGGAGACAATACAACAATGTCACCAGCTGCTAATTTAAAGCTTAACGACAGCCCTTGTGTAAAATGTGGTCAATGTATTGTTCACTGTCCAGTAGGTGCTATATACGAAAAAGATGAAACAGCAGAATTTAGAGATGCTATTAATGATCCTAATAAAGTTGTTGCAGTTCAAATGGCTCCATCTGTACGTGTTGGTATTAGTGAAGAATTTGATTTGCCAGTTGGTACTGTATCAACAGGTAGATTGTATGCTGCACTGAGAAAGGTTGGAGTTGATGTAATATTTGATACTAACTTTGGTGCTGACTTAACAATTATGGAAGAAGGCAGTGAATTGGTTCAAAGGTTAACTACTAAAGGTAGTGTACTTCCTCAATTTACTTCTTGTTGTCCTGGTTGGGTTGATTACTTAGAAAAGTTCTACCCTGAATTAATCGACAATCTTTCAAGTGCTAAGAGTCCAATGATGATGCAAGGTGCAATTACAAAAACATATTATGCTGAAGTATCAAAAACAGATCCAGCTAGTATTTATAGTGTAGCACTAATGCCTTGTACTGCTAAAAAGTTTGAAAGAAATAGAGATGATTCTATGTTCTCTTCTGGTCACGAAGATGTTGATTTAGTATTAACAACTCGTGAGATTGCAAGATTATTTAGAGCTAATGGAATTGACTTTGCAAGACTTGATGAAGAAGATTGTGATTCTCCAATTGGTGAATACACAGGTGCTGGTACAATTTTTGGTAACACTGGTGGTGTTATGGAAGCTGCTGTTAGAACAGCTTATAGCTTAGTAACCGGTAGTGAAATGGAAGAAGTTGAAGTAGAATCTGTTCGTGGTCTAGAAGAAGTCAAAAAAGGCGTTGTAGATATGAATGGAACAAAGGTTCGAGTTGCAGTTGTACATGGACTTTCAAATGTTAAAGATATTTGTGAAGAAGTTCTAGCAGCTAAAAAAGCTAATGAACCTGCTCCTTATGATTTTATTGAAGTTATGGCTTGCCGCGGTGGTTGTATTGCTGGTGGTGGTCAACCTTATGGAACTGACGATGCTGTTAGAAAAGAAAGAATTGCTGGATTATATACTGATGATAAGCAATCTACTTTCCGAAAATCCCATGAAAACCCTTCAATTCAAAAGATTTATAGTGAGTACTTTGATGAGCCGCTTTCTCATAAAGCACACTCTTTGTTACATACTAAGTATATAAAGAGAGAAAAATATAATGCTTAACTAGTGTTAATAAACTTTAGGGACCAGTTGAAAAACTGGTCTTTTTT
>CAZHNE010000043.1:0-12066 GCA_964533775.1 uncultured Spirochaetaceae bacterium
AAAATATAAATAAATATTATTATTTGACTTACTCACATGTTACAAATAAAGAAAAAATATTTTTTCATTCTCGTTATAATAGAGATAAAAACTATAAACTTTTCTTATTTTACTCATGTGGAACTATTATCACATTATTAATTAATCAAAATATATTGAAGATACTCTTTTATTACCTAGCTTTTTCTAATCTACTTTTTAACACAAAAAAATTCTAACTATCATAAAAGACAATTAGAATTAAGTGTATGGTGTTATGTGATTGTTGCTTATGCTTTGCGCCTAAACTCATATAATAATATTCCAGCTGCGACACTTACATTTAATGAATCAATATGTCCGTCCATAGGAATAGATACTACGTAATCACAACTTTCTCTTACTAGCCTAGATATACCAGAGCCTTCACTTCCCATTACAATAACACTTCTTGAAGCAAAGTCTGTTTTGTAAGAAGACTCGCCATTCATATCGGCTGCATATAACCAAAATCCTTCTTTTTTAAGCAATTCAATTTCTCTATTTAAATTAACAACTGGTGCTATTGGTACATATTGTGCTGCACCGCTAGATATTTTAATTACTGTTTCATTTGCTTGAACACTTCGTCTTTCTGGAATAACAACAAGATCTACTCCAAATTGATCACAAGATCTTAATATTGCTCCCAAGTTATGAGGATCTGTAATTCCATCTAATATTAGCACTAGGCCGCCCTGGCCTTCTTCTAATGTAGAAAGGTATTGTTTTACATTTGTTGTATTAACTCTGCTTGCAGAGCGTCTTGCCCCACCTAAGTCCAAAACTGCACCACGGTGATCTACCCCTGGCATCATTTTATCCATTTCAGCTTTTGAAATTTTTTTAACTGCAACTTTTTGACTGAATCTAGCCATTCTGTCTAAATCAGTATATTTGTTTTTACCACCTCTACAAAGATACAAAGTGGAACCAGCTGGGGCTAATTTTAACCCTTCTTCAATTGCATGGCGTCCGTATATTTTTTCACCCATGGTGTTACTCCTTAACATATTTAATGTAACAAAAAACTATCATTTTATTAATAAAATTACTAGTCTACTATAAATAATTTACAAGCGAAAGTAATTGTAATTAAAAAGATCATCCTTCTCAAACATTTTGATGTGGATGACCTTATTATATAATAACTTTACCTTTTTTTCTATTCAAACGGTACTGGTGTTGGGGCTTCATCTTCGCCTAACACTTTAGATAGCTCTTTTAGTAGTTTTCTAGCTTTATGAGAAGTTAAGCCTAATTTAGGAGTATCAACTCTTAACTTGATATACATATCTCCTCTTTTGCTCTGAGTTCTATCTTTAGGTATACCTTTATCTTTTACTCTAATTAACTTTCCATTTTGAACACTTGCAGGAATAACTACTTTTACATTTTTTCCTTCTAGTAAAGGAACTTTAATTTCAGCACCTAAAGCAGCTTGAGTAAAGGATATTGGAACTTGAACATATAAATCATATCCATGACGAATAAAGAATTTATGTGGTCTAACATTTATGTAGACAAACAAATCTCCCGAAGGTCCGCCATTTCTGCCAGCATCTCCCATTCCTCTCAATGATACTCTTGTGCCATCATCTGCACCAGGGGGGATAGTGACTTTAACTTTTTGTTGTTTTCTTACAATTCCAGAACCATGACAAGTATTACAAGGATCTTCTACAACACGACCTGTTCCACTACAATTATTACAAGGAGTAGAAACAGCAAAAAAGCCACTAGATCTGTTTACTTTACCTACACCGTTACAGTGAGGACAGATTTTAGTGCCACCGGTTTTGCTTCCACTACCACTACATGTTTTACAACTTACATGGTGTGCATATGATATTTCAACTTTTTTGCCAAAAGCAGCTTCTTCTAAGTCTAATGTAACATCATACCGTAAGGAAGAGCCTGCACTAGGTCCAGTGCTTCTTCTTGAAGAAGCCCCGCCACCTCCAAAAAATGATTCGAAAATGTCGCTAAAGCCTCCACCACCGAAAATATCACTAAACTCACTATATACATTCGAATAATCATGGCCGCCTGCCATTCCATCAATTCCTGCGAAACCAAACTGATCATACGTTGAACGTTTTTTCTCATTACTTAAAACTTCGTAAGCTTCAGTCGCTTCTTTAAAGCGTGTTTCTGCAGCTGCATCTCCAGGGTTTTTATCTGGGTGATTTGCAATAGCTAATTTACGATAAGCTTTTTTAATCTCATCGTTACTAGCATCTTTAGCAACTCCCAATACTTCATAATAATCTCGTTTTGCCACGACAATTTTCCTTGCTTAGTTTTTTAATTAAAACACATCATGTCTCGCTGACATGATGTGATTTATACTATCGATTTATAAGACTTTAGTCTACAACTTCAAAGTCAGCATCTTCAACATCATCATTCGCTTTAGTGCTTGCGCTATCTGCTTGAGCACCATCTTGACCTGCTGAAGCTGTTGGATCAGCACCTGGTTGTTGTGCTGCTGATTCTTTATATACTTCTTCTGCTAATTTGTAAGCAGCTTGTTGTAGTGCTTCAGTTTTACTCTTTAGATCTTCTGCGCTTGCATTTGTATCAGCTACAGTTTTCTTTAAGTCTTCTAAAGCAGCTTCAATTTTTGCTTTGTCTTCACTACTTACTTTATCGCCATAATCTTTAAGAGATTTTTCTGTTGAATATACTAAGCCGTCAGCTTCGTTTCTTGCATCGATTTTTTCTCTTTCTTTCTTATCTTCTTCTGCATGTATTTCAGCTTCTTTTACCATTTTGTCGATATCAGCGTCTGATAAACCAGAAGATGTTTCAATTCTGATCTTTTGTTCTTTTCCTGTACCTAAGTCTTTAGCAGAAACATGAACAATACCATTAGCGTCAATATCAAAAGTTACTTCAATTTGTGGTACTCCTCTAGGAGCTGAAGGAATTCCTTCTAAATTAAATGTACCTAGAGTTCTGTTTTGTGCTGCCATTTCTCTTTCACCTTGTAAAACATGAATTGATACAGCAGTTTGACCATCAGCAGCAGTTGAGAAAATTTGACTCTTCTTAGTTGGGATTGTAGTATTTCTTTCAATTAGTTTAGTACAAACACCACCTAATGTTTCAATTCCTAGTGATAGAGGAGTTACATCTAGTAATAATACATCTTTAACGTCTCCACCTAATATACCACCTTGAATTGCAGCACCCATTGCTACTACTTCATCAGGGTTAACACCTTTATGAGGTTCTTTATTAAATAACTCTTTTACAACTTCTTGTACTAATGGAACACGTGAAGATCCACCAACTATGATAACTTGATCAATATCACTTGCACTTAATCCAGCATCTTTTAATGCTTTAATACAAGGTTGTCTTGTTCTATCAACTAGTGGTTTAATCATTTGTTCAAAACGGGCACGAGATAAAGACATTTGTAAATGTTTTGGTCCGCTTTGATCAGCTGTAATAAATGGTAAGTTAATATCTGTGTTTGAAGAACTGGACAATTCAACTTTTGCTTTTTCAGCAGCTTCTTTTAGTCTTTGAAGTGCCATCTTATCTTTTGATAAGTCCATTCCTGTGTCTTTCTTAAACTCATCAATCATCCACTCGATAACTACGTGGTCAAAGTCATCACCACCAAGGTGTGTATCTCCATTAGTTGATTTTACTTCAAAAACACCGTCACCTAGTTCTAAAATTGAAATATCAAATGTTCCGCCACCTAAGTCGTAAACAGCAATTTTTTCTTCTCTTGATGCATCTTTACCAAATCCATATGCTAATGCAGCAGCAGTTGGTTCGTTAACAATTCTCTTTACATCTAAACCTGCAATTCTACCTGCATCTTTAGTAGCTTGTCTTTG
This sequence comes from uncultured Spirochaetaceae bacterium, assembly GCA_964533775.1. Classification (GTDB taxonomy): domain Bacteria; phylum Spirochaetota; class Spirochaetia; order Sphaerochaetales; family Sphaerochaetaceae; genus Pleomorphochaeta. The sequence goes on from CAZHNE010000043.1 coordinate 3,879, forward strand.
AGCATCGTTAAAGTAAGCTGGTACAGTTACAACAGCTTCTGTTATAGTTTCACCTAAATAATCTTCTGCAGTTTTTTTCATTTTTTGCAAAATAGCTGCTGAAATTTCTTGAGGTGAATATTCCGTTCCTCTAACATCAATCTTAATTTCATTGTTAGAGCCTGATTTTATTTTATATGGAATCATTGATATTTCTGAAGGAATATCATTGAATTTACGTCCCATAAAACGTTTAATTGAAAACACTGTGTTTTCTGCGTTTGTTACAATTTGGTTTTTTGCAGGCTGACCGACCAAGCGGTCCCCTTTTGAAGTATAACCAACAATTGAAGGTGTGGTTCTTTGCCCTTCTGAGTTAGAAATAACCATTGGCTCGTTGGCTTCCATTACGGAAACACAACTGTTTGTTGTTCCTAAATCTATTCCTATAATTCTACCCATTTTATATCTCCTAATTTCGTTTATTTTATTTTATTTTTTATATCTACCCTAAAGGTAATAATACTATCCTAAATCGTCAATTAAATTGGCTTACCAACTTTAACTTTTGCAGGTCTAATTACTCTGTCGTGTAATTTGTACCCAGTATTTAATTCCATTAGCACCAATTCCTTATCATACTCTTCTGACTGCTCCATCATATATGCTTCATGTTCTGCAGGATCAAACTCTTCTCCAACACATTCAATTCGCTTTAATCCCCAGTTTTTTTCTAAAACTGAATGTAGCTTATCATTAACCATAACTACACCATCACGAATTGTATCAAAATCCCTTGCTGATTCAGAAGCCTCTATAGCTCTATCAAAATCATCTAGAGAGTGTAACAAATCATTTATTAACTGAGTATTAGCAAAACGAACACTATCTTCTTTGTCTCTTACTAAGCGTTTTCTAAAATTTTCAATTTCAGCGACTTTTCTCAATAGTTGGTCTTTTGCTTCATTTTCAGCTTGTCTAGCTTCTTCTAACTCTGCTTTTAAAGCTGCAATCTCTAATTCTTTTTCCTCAAGAGGAGTAAGTTCTTTTTTAGCTTTTTTAGCTTTCTTTTTATCTATTTTAGTATCCTCTTTTTCTTGTGGTCTTTCAATGTTGACTTCGTTTAGTTCTTCGTTCAACTTTGTGTCTTTTTCTTCAACGTTTTTCTTGCTCATTTCGTCATCCTGTATTTATTAAAAGGCCTTAAAAAATTAACTAACAGTAAAATTAGTTAATACTTTTCCTTTATTGTTTTTGATTACGATACAAAAATAATACTAGTAATTTCAATCGTCAAGTATTTGAGTGAAAAAAAGTTTAATCTAGAGATATCTCTTCTTCTTCCCCTATCGGAACAAAGACTTTATCCTCATTTTTAGTGTTTTTACTTTCTTCCACCTTGGTTTTCTTTATTTTTTTAGACTTAACTAGTTGGTTTTCTTTCGTATTATTCTTTTTATTTAGAAGCTTTGCATCTTTCTCACTAACAATATTTTCTGGCAAATTATTTTCTTTTTTATTTAAATATTCAATAGATAAAATTAGCTTATTTAAGGCATCATCAACTTCTTCTTTTTTCTTGTAATTAAGAGTGTTAATTTCCTTTGAATACTTTTCTAAATAATTGTCATTAATTTTATTAAGACTGCTTTGATGTTGGCTTGTGTAGTTGTTCATTTTTTTGTCTAAATCTTTACTTATTTCATGGAGAGTTTCATCTCTTTCTTTTTTATAACTCTCTAAGATTTCTTTCGACTCATCTACAAAAGCCTTATGATTGGTAGAAACTCTATCAAGTTCACTTTTAGCTCTCTCAACAACTTCAACTGTTTCATCAGCAACTTGGCCTATCGAAATAATTTTAGAATTTAAGTTTTCTTGATTAACTTTAATATAGTCATTTAATTCATTTACGTAGTTCTTTTTAATCTTGTCTAATTTAGATTCGTACTCACCGTAAAAATCATTTTGTTTTTCTACAGCGTCTCCGTAAGAATTAATTATCTCTAATGTCGACTTTTGATGTTCTTCAATAACCTTTTGCAATTGCTCTAACTTTCTACAATCATTTCTAACTGTAATAACCCACTCATGGGTTTTATTAGTTGAAACTTCTAGCATTGCTAACATTGATCTATACTCATTTAAGGTATTTGATAAAGTAGCTAGTTCCTGATTATGAGATGTTAACTCTTGAACTTTTTTATCTATATTTCTACTTATATTATTAACTTCATTTTTTTGAGCACTAATTCTCTCTTCAGTTAAAACAATGTTTTCATTAAGATTTTGCTCTGCTTTTCTAACTTTTTCTAGTATTCTCTTTTGTGCACTTGTATTTTGATTCGATTTGTTTATTTTAAATTCAACCAAAATCATGCTTATTATTATAGCAAGAAAAAACAATAAAAATGGTAATATAAGTGTTATATTCAAGAGTCGCCTCCTTTGCTAACAGAACAATACTTTCTCAATTTCAAACCAATCTTTACAGATATAGTCGGCTTTAGGAAACTTCTTTTTATTCTTTTTATTTGATACAAAAAGAGTTTGCATATTTATATTCTTAGCACCAACGATATCCTTATTATAACTATCTCCTACATATAAGCAATGTTCAGGGTCAATTTCTAAGTAATTAGTAATATATAAAAAAGCTTTGGCACTAGGCTTTAAATAGCCTGTATCTTCACTTGTGATAGCGAAATCTACTGCCTCATTTATTTTTAAAGTAGTTGGTTTTTCAGCAATAGGGAAATCACTTAGTAATGCTATTTTCAAACCTTCTTTCTTGGCCCTATGAATAGTATCTGCCATATTAGGAAAACCTTTAATAGATAAAAAAGATTTTTCCCAAGGTTTGTAAAATTGTTTATCAATTTTTTCTATTACTTTTTGTACTTGGGATTGTGTTGGATTTTTTTTATTCAAATATATTTTAGCTTGCTTTTCTAACAAGCCTTTTCTATCGTCACTTTCAGGCGGGTCAATTTCTTGAGTACTTCTATACTGTTTTCTAACGCTGTTAAATTTAGCTCCAAGCTTAATATCTGGGAAAAAACAAGGTATTAGTCTAAGCTTTAACTGAAGAGGTGAGTACAATGTGCCATCAATATCAAGGCAAATTGCCTTGATATTATTATCTAAAATAGCTGACATTACTTTCTTCTACCTCTTCTGTTTTTTTCTGCCTTTTTAGCCCTTTCAATTGCTTTACTTACAGATGCCACATTTCCGGGTTTTGTTCGTTTTTTCTTCGCAACAGCTTTACCTGATGTTGGTTTCTTAGGTGCTGCATCTCTATCTTCAGTTGAATATTTAGAAAGAATTGGTTTTTCACCCTTTTTATTTAGGGATGGATTTCTTCTTCTCTCTCTTAAATCAACTTCAATTGGGATAGTATCAAACCCTAAGTCTCTTCTAATACAGTTTTTTAAATATTTAACATAAATTTCAGGAAAAGCTTTGATTCTGTTTACAAAAAATAAGAATCTTACTGGGTGTGCGCTAACTTGAGTACCATAATAAACTTTAAAGTGACCCTCACCGCCTCTAGGAGGTGTGTAGCTATCGCTCCAATCCCTTAATGCATTATTTATAATAGAAGTATCAATTCTTTTGTTTAATTGTTTCCATACACTTAAAACTGTGTCTAAAAGAGCTGGAATTTTAGTTCCATTTAATGCACTAATAGCTTCGATAGGAGCAAATCCTAATATTGGGAAAAGGAACCTCATTCTATCTTTAATAGCTGCAAGTTCGTTTTCAACTCCAGTTAATTGGTCAATTTTATTAAGTACTAATATTATTCCTTTGCCTTTTCTAACAATTAAGTTTGCAATCTTTTTATCTTGATCAGATAAGCCTTCTACGCTATCTATCATTAATAAAATAACATCTGCTTCATCAATTGTTTTTATAGATCTATTAACTGAATAATATTCAACATTGTCATCAACTTTACTTTTTCTTCTTATTCCGGCTGTATCTAAAACTGTGAAATCTGCGTTTTTATAAGAAAAAGCTCCTCTAACAACATCTCTTGTTGTTCCAGGAATTGTGGAAACAATAGATACATCTTCACCAACTAAAAGATTCGTTAATGTACTTTTACCTGTATTAGGTTTTCCTAGTACTGCTAGTTTGATAGTTTCTATTTCTTCAGGAGCTTCAAATCTTTCCTCTAAGTCTAACATTCCTAGTAAAGTTTCTTCTAACTCTTCAATTCCTAATCCATGAGCTGCACTAATTCCAAGAACTCTTTGAAAGCCATATGAATAGTACTCCCAAATTAAATCTTCTCTATGTGTGTCATCTATTTTATTAACTACAAGTAATACCTTGTCGGTATAAAGGCGCAACTTATTAACTAGCTCTTCATCCTCTGCTGTTACTTGCATACAGTCCATCATAAAAACAATAACATCACTTTTATCTAAAAGCGAAAGACTTTTTTGAGTAACTAAATCATCTAGGCCTTCGAGCTCTAATTTTATCCCTCCACTATCAACTAAAGTTACATAGTGGTTTCCAATTAAACACCTTTCTGGAATAGGGTCTCTAGTAACCCCTGGTGTTGGATCTGTTATTGCTCTTCTTTTTCCTATCAATCTATTAAATAATGTAGATTTTCCTACATTAGGTCTTCCTATAATTGAGACCACTGGTATTTTTTGATTATCCATAATTTATACAGAAATATATTCTGTTTTCTCCTTGTACGTAAATGTTTGCCTTTTAAAGAGTATGTGATTTAGGCAAATGCTCAAAACGTTCATTCATCCATTGTTTAATATAATCAACAATTTTAACTGATGAATTCATTTTTAAGACTTCTTCGGTCATTTCTTGTGCTTCTTGATACTCAACTGTTCTTAAGATTTTTCTAACTTCTAAAAGAGATGAAGGACTCATGCTAAATTCGTCTAATCCAAGACCTGCAAGCAAAACAGTTGCATATGGATTACTTGCCATCTCTCCGCACATTCCCACAGGTATATTTGCAGCATGTGCATTATCTATTACAATCTTAATAAGCCTTAATACTCCTGGGTGAAATGGTTGATAAAGATGAGCTATCTTTTCATTACCCCTATCTACAGCTATAGTATATTGTATTAAATCGTTAGTTCCGATAGAAAAGAAATCAACCTTTTCAGCTAAAGAATCAGATATAAGAGCCGCTGAGGGAACTTCTATCATAGTTCCTACCTGTACATCTTCATCAAAAGGAATTTCGTTAGTTCTTAACTCTTCTTTGACTTGTTCTAACAATATTAGAGTTTGCTCTAACTCATCAAGGCCACTAATCATAGGGAACATTATATGAAGTTTTCCATAAATGGAAGCCCTTAACATTGCTCTTAATTGAATTCTAAAAATATCTTTTCTTTCTAAACAAAATCTAATTGCTCTCCAGCCAAGGATAGGGTTTACCTCGTCAATTCCCAAGCCTGAAACAGCTTTGTCACCACCAATATCTATTGTTCTAATAGTAACAGGTCTATCTCCCATAGCTTCAAGAACTTTTTTATACGCTTTAAACTGTACTTCTTCTTTAAGACTATCGTTTTCTTGTAAAAACAAGAATTCACTTCTAAACAAACCTATTCCACTAGCACCTTTTTCTATTGCATTTGCAATTTCATCGGCTGTTTCAATATTAGCTTTTAATATATATTCTTTTTCATCAGGAGAAACAACAGGTAGTTTAGCAATTGTAAGTAATTCGTTTTGATACTTTTGCCAATGCTCTTTTATTTCTTCAAATTTCTTTTTTACATGCCACTCCGGCCTTATAATAAGTTGTCCTTCATTTCCATCAAGGATAACCTCATCTCCATCGCTAGCTTTTATAGAAGCTCCATACAAACCTAAAACGGTAGGAATGTCTAAAGAGCGAGCAAAGATTGCTACGTGAGATGTTCTTCCTCCCGTATCAATAGCAATAGCCTTAACCCATTTTTTATTCATCTTCAACATTTCAGAAGGAAGTAAAGAGTCTGCAATTAATATTACTTCTTCTTTGATTTGGTTAAGCTTGTTACTTCTTCTATTAATTATGTTTTCTATAATTAGCCGTGAGATGTCGCTAAAGTCTACAGCTCTCTCTCTTATCATTTCAACATCACTTGCTTCTAATGTAGCAATCAATGAGGCAGTAACACTTTCTACAGCCCAAGCTGCGTTTTGATAGTGAATACTTATTGCATCTTTAATTTCAGAAATAAATTCTGGATCTTGAAGCATAATGATATGTGTTTCTAAAATCTCTCTTTTAGTATCATCAGTAATTGAATCAGATAAGGCTTGAGTATCCTTAACACTTTTTTTAATAGCGTTATCGACTTTACGTAATTCATCCGGAACCTTTGTAGGGTTAATTTTTTCCTTGCTAACTTCTAAACTTTTATGTGTAAAGACTAATGCTTTACCAAACGATATTCCGCCCGAAGCTGCTATGCCATTGAGTATTCTCATATGGGTGTATTTTACGTTCTATTTTTAGCCTTGTAAAGTATCGATTATTATAATTAATTATTATAGTATAAAGAAATGGAGAGAAATAATTGTAATATGAAAAATAAGACCAAGATTACTTTGTTTATTATAATTTCTTTTGTAATTCTAACTATTGTTGAATTAATAATTTTTGCTCCTAAAGTTAAAAAAGCTCTTATAGATTCTGATGCTAAAGAACTTATTCTCTTGGCAAAAGAAAAAGATGATCTTTCTACCTATAGGAATTACACTCTGTTTTTTGTATCTATGGATAACAATATAATTAGCTTTAATTACAACGGTACTAAAAGACACACTTTTCTTCATGATAGCTTTGAATATCAATTAAAAACTCCACCTCAAATAGCACTGGAAAATTACTGTGTTACTTTTATTCCAGAAAATACTAAGCTTATTGGTGTTACTTCAAAAGAAAAAGCCACTTATTTAAATGTTTCAAAAGAACTATTAAATAGTGACAATTTCTCTCTTTGTTACAATCAACTAAAATCACAAGCATTAAACGTAAATTCTCAAGCTAAGTTTTTTCTTCTAGTTGAGGGTAATTTATATAATGAAAACAAGGAATTAATTAAAAAATATAATTAAGCTTTCTTAAATGTGTTACTCTAAATACTAAATATGTAACTTCAAAAACAAAGGAGAGTGTATATGCAGCGGTAGCTATATATACTCCCGAAACTTCAAAAATAACTGGTAAAAACATTATTCCTAAAACTAAGGTAGATACGTTAATAAATATACCAATCGTAATTGAGGGCGTTTGCCTTTCTGATACTAAAATTGCTCTATAGTATGCTATTTTAGCACTAAAGTATGGTAAAATTGCCAGCAAACCTAATGAGAGCGGTAAGTACATCAACAAGCCTTCAGGCAAGTGAGAGATATTAACAAACCATAGCTTCCAAAGAGGTTTAATCAAATAAACTGTTAAGTATAACGCGGAAAGAGAGATAGCAACAATATTTACAAAGCTTTTTATTTCTTTTAAGTTTTCTTTCTTATATTCAGCAATAGCTATTTCTTGAACAGATTGGCTAACTGAATTGTATAAATGGAAATATGCCAAAACAACCGGCCATACAGCAAGAGAAGCAACTGGATCTAATCCCTTTGTTATTCCTAAATTCATCAATGGTCTAATTCCTAGAGTAATCCAAGATGTAATAGCTAAGGGTATATAAAACTTAACCATTTCTCGTAATGTCAAATTTTCTTTATCCGTTAGAGGTAGTTTTTTTAATGCTGGTTTTACAAGTATATAAGCTGTTATCATTCCAGAGGTCGCACCTACTGACAATGTTATTCCACTAAGTAAAGCCCCTCGAATATTTCCTAACCTTAAGCCAATAAACAAAACAACAAAAGATAAAAAAATTCGAATATACATTACTATTGGAACATACTTAGTTCTATCATGCTTAATCATAATTCCTTGCCACAATCTTCTGTATCCTATTGTAGGAGACCAAGGAAGCATTAAAACAAAACACCAGTATGCACTATTTAATAATTCTTCAGGTAAACTTAAAATTGTAATAGCTGTAAAATTAAATACAGCTGGAATACAGAAAAAAAGATGTGCCGCTCCAGTTAAAAAAGCTAACCAATGCATAATCTTTAGTATTTTCTTATATGATCCTACACTTTTTGTCACAGCTGTTCCTGCTGATAGCATTTGAACAAT
>CAZHNE010000044.1:0-12022 GCA_964533775.1 uncultured Spirochaetaceae bacterium
CATCAATTCTGGGAATGCTCCATAAGGAGAAAAGAAGGACTTCCATAATATACCAATAACAACTGTTGAAATTACACATGGTAGGTATATCATTGTTTGAAAAAAGTCACTTCCTTTAACCATTCCTCTAAAAAGTATATAAGCTAAGAAAAAACCTAATGGAATTTGTCCAAATACTGATATGCCAACAATTTTAATATTGTTCTTTAATGCCATATAAAAGTATTCATCTTGGAACATTCTTCCATACCACTTAAAACCAATTATTTCAAAGGGGTTTCTTCCTCCAAATAACTTTCCTCCGGCGTAATTACTAACACTTAAAATAACGGAAAATACTGTAGGAAAAGCCATTACTGCAAAATAAATTAAAAATGCAGGTAAGACTAAAAGCCAAAAAGCTCTATTTTCTTCTTTTTTAGATGATGTTAGTACTCGCTTTTTATTTCGATACATCTTCCTCTCCTCTCTTTTCATAATCTTCTTTAAGTGCGTTTTGTTCAAAAGCTAAAGACCAATCCACATACGGTCTGTGGCTAATTTCTTCAAGTGTGGGAAGGTTGAAAAGTTTTTGTAAATACATCATAGATGCCCCTTTTGCAACTATGAAATCTCTAGCATTGTCGTAAATTAATTTACATTTTCTTTCTTTCATAAGATTGAGTAATTCTGGACAAGTTTCAGTTAAGATGTTAATTATATTTTCTTCACTTATAAATGGATTTCCATGTAGATATAAAGTTAAAGGGTTAAGGACTGAAACAATAGGAATCATGGATAAGCAAATGTTTTTAAACCAAACTTTAAAAGCTTCTTTGTCATGTTTAGCTTTGTGTAATATCTCAGGATCAATTCCAGTTTGACCATCTCCGTTCCATGAGTAAGAACAAAACTCTCCGGCACTAGAGGTTGATCCAGAATAAACCTTATTATCAATTGCTAAAGCTAAACCTATTCCAATTCCTTCTGTGTCGTTAAATACTGCATTTTCGTAGTGATAGGCAGAATAGATTGATATAAAGTCCCCTAATAGAGATCTCTCATTATTTGCAATCTCATACCAAGCACAACAGTTTGCATCATTTTCCACAAGAAAAGGTACGTTAAAATGCTTTTTGCCAAAACTATATACGTCAAAGTCATAAAGCTTAAAAGCATCTGAATGTTTAATAATTCCTTTTGCAGAATCTACAATTCCTGGAATTCCAAAACAAGCTGCTAATAAAGGTAAATTTATTAACTTTACTACAGCTAAAGCTTTTTTCATTACGTACAGAATTAACTCTTCAAAAGTAAGAGATAAAACATCTCCAATATCTTCCCAGAGAACTGTGCCCTCAAAGTTAACTATAACTGCCCTATATTGAGATGGTTGTAAATCAAAACCAACAACACATCCAAAGTTAGAATTTAACTTTAAACCTATAGCTTTTCTACCTAAAGATTTTCTAACGTTTTCTTGCGCTTCAACTTCAAGAACAACATTACTATCAATTAAGGTTTGGGTAATATTAGTTACAGTAGATTTATAAAGTCCTAACTCTTTAGCAATTTCAACTCTAGAGCAATTTGGATTCAACCGAATCAAATTAGAAACAACAGAGATATTAGATGTTTTCTGAAATCGGTTGTTATTTATAGCCATTAACATTCTCCTCTTTTACTTAGTTCAATCAATGTACTAATACAGTAACATAGGCTCACTCATCTGTCAATAAAAATATTTATTTTACATATATCGCTCTTTTAGATACTTAAACAAGCATTTTCTTTAGTTCAACGATTGTACTTGACAACTGTTTAATTGCATGTAATTATGTATTTATGCATAATATAAAAATAAAGAAGGCCTCGGCCATATTAGTACCAAAACCTGTTTTTGTTGAAGATAAACAAGGAACTTTCAAATTTTCTAATAATTTAAAGATTAAAGAAAATGTAAGCTTTTCTACTGTAATAGAATATTTAAACGAACAATTTAATTTAAATGGAAAAGATGAGAAATTATACTTTTCCCTAAACAGCAACTTTGAAAAAGAGCAATATAAATTAGAAATTAATAGAGATGAAATTTTAATTGAAGCTGGTGGGGATAAGGGTGTTTTTGCAGCAATGCAAACTGTAAGACAATTACTAATAAGCAACGAGGGAATTCTTCCCTGTTGTATAATTGAAGACAAACCAAAGTTCTCCTGGCGAGGATTCATGGTTGATTGCTCTAGAAACTTTGTTACTGTAAAACAATTGAAAATATTATTAGACTTAGCTGCTCTTCATCACTTAAATATTTTTCATTGGCACTTTACTGATGATCAAGCTTGGAGATTTGAAATCCCCTCTCTTCCTAAGCTAACAGAAATAGGAGCTAGAAGACAAAATATTCACTATGAAATTGAATATATTTCTCATGACTTTTATAGCGTGAAGGATGTAGAAGAAATTATAAAATATGCTTCCCAAAGATTTATTACAGTAGTTCCAGAAATTGAAATACCTGGGCATGTAAGAGCCTTACTAACCGCTTATCCTGAATACGGCTGTACAGGTGGACCTTATGAAGTTATAGCTCATTGGGGGATTTTTGATGAAGTTCTTTGTGCTGGGAATGATAAGCTTCTTCCTTTCTTAAAAAGAATAATACAATATACTGCTTCTGTTTTTCCAGGACCTTATATTCACATTGGTGGAGATGAGTGTCCTAAGACGGAGTGGAAAAAATGTCCTAAATGTCAAAGTAAAATAAAAGAGCTTGATCTTAAGGATGAAGATGAACTTCAAAGCTATATAACAACAGAAATATCAAAGTATATTATTGAAATTGGAAAAATCCCTATTGGATGGGATGAAGTCTTAGATGGTAGTGAAAAGATGGGTCTTCCCCAAGAACTTATAGTTCAATCTTGGCAAGGAGAAAAAGGTGGCATTATAGCTAGTGATAAGGGCCATGATGTAATTATGTCGCCCAACACATCTGGCTGCTATTTTGACTACAAGCATTTAGACAATGAAGAGGAACCTGGAAATATTGGAGTGACTACTTTAAAAAATGTGTGTGAATTCTCTCCAATTTCTCCTAAAATGAACAAACAACAGAGGCAAAATGTCTTAGGAGGTCAAGGTAATATTTGGACTGAAAAGATTGAATTTCCTAAATATCTTGAATATATGTTGTACCCTAGACTTTCAATTATGGCAGAAAGACTTTGGAACCCATGCGATTTTGAAGACTTTGAAAAAAGAAAACCATATTTAATAGAGCGACTAAGAAAACTAAATATAGATTGTTATAGTGGTCCCTCTTACTAAAAGCACTCTTTATAACTCCTTTAAAATATATAAAACAATTAGTTTTAGACTACAATAAGGCTTAAACCCTTATTGTAGCCTTTTTTTCTGTTAACTATTACTTTTTACCGCCCAAATATATTGGTGTGGCTTTATAATATAACCCCATCCTGGAGTGAATCTTTCACTTGTAAACAAATCAGTATATTCACCAACCAAACAATTTGTGTAAAACCTTTCATCACTATCGCTTAGTGAAAAAATGCATAACAATTCTTCATCTTTTAAAGTTCTTCTAATTATAAAAACCTTATTATTGTGAGAATCCCAAGTACTAACAACTGCTTTGCTATCAAAGAGAGAGGAACCACTTTTCTTTTCAAGCAGTCTTCTTAATCCATTAAAAATTATTTGTTGATATGTGTTATCAACATTTCTCAGCTCAGCCTTTTCCCAATCAAATTTAGATCTATGAACATTTCTCTCATCATCAATTTTTAAAGGATCTAATTTGTATGAATAGTCATTTAGTTGCCCTATTTCATCTCCACTGGATAATAGAGGAAAGCCTTCAAGAGAATACATCATTGCATGCATTAATAAGTTTCTTTGTATTGCCTTATCGATTTCCTCTTTATTATTATTTTCTAAAGCGGCTTCAAGGCCTGTAAGACTTGCAGTTGTTCCACAACTTCTTGCATCCTGGCTTATAGGATCGTAGTTATATAATTCACCCCTGCTGTAGGAAAATGGAAAGTTTCCACTAAAGAAATTATAAACAAACTTTTTATGCTCAAGAGGATCTTGCCCCATATTGTGTTGAGCCTCTAAATCTAGTGCCCACCCAATATCATCATGACATCTAATATAGTTTACAAAACTACAGTGTTCCGGCAAGGACAATATACTGTTTACTTGCTCTACAAGTAGCCTTGTATCTTGAGAGGCTAAACTATCCCACAAGTTTGCCATTATAGCAGCATTATATAACAGATGACATTCTGGGGCTTTTTCTGTTCCAAAGTATGCAGCTAACTCTTTTGGTGCCATAACTACTTCACCTTTTAAAACAACTGCAGGACAAACAATTTCCATAACAATTCGAATTAATCTAACTATTAAATGAACTTGAGGCAGATTCCTGCACTTAGTTCCTAACTCTTTCCATATATAAGGAACTGCATCTAATCTAAATATTTCACTACCAAGATTAGCTAAAACTAAAAGGCTATCAATAACATCAAAAAGAACTTTTTCATTTGAGAAATTAAGATCCCACTGAAATGGGTAAAATGAAGTTAATACCCACTTGTTTAACTCTTCAATATATGTGAAATTCCCTGGAGCTGTAGATGGGAACACCTCTGGAACAATTAAGTCATACCTGTCTGGTATATTCCTGTCATTATAAAAGAAGTATCTCTCTTGAGCTTCCTTATCCCCTTCTTTAGCTTTTAGTGCCCATGGGTGAGTTGATGACGTGTGGTTTAAGACAAAATCTAAACAAAGACTTATTCCTTCTCTTCTTAGGGAGGAAGCAAGGTTTTCTAAATCTTCATTTGTTCCAAACTTTGGATCAATTTCCTTTAGACTATCAACAGCGTAACCACCATCATTCATATCTTTTGGCATTTTCAATATTGGCATTAAGTGTAAGTAAGTTACACCAACTTCTTTAAGGTATGGTATTTTTTCAATAATTTCATTTAAAGAACCAGCAAACAAATCTGTATACATAGTAATACCAAGCATACTTTTATCTAAATACCAGTTTGGATTATCAATTCTTTTTGCATCTAATTCTTTTAATGATTTACTGCGCTTTTTATATTGCTTTAGCATTAAGCTGTCCAAAGAATTACTTAAATCCCTCCTTCCATAAAGAGAAAACAATATTTCATCTATTTCTTTTTTATAAACATCAAATCTTCGCTCAAACCCCATATTGCACTCCTTAATATTTCTTGCAACAAACACTTTTTTTTATTTATAAGCTTACTATCATTTTATCATGAAAAATATAATTTTCTGCTTTTTAATTCTATTTTCTAAATCCTTAAAGAAATCCTTTTCTTCTTAGTTAGCTTTTCACTTATCTTATCATTTTGTTATAAAGCAACAGCGATGGTACAATCTTTTAAATTTTTAACCCTGATTGGATATAATATTGTATTTTGCTCTAGTTTCATCAGTTATCTCGGTTGCTATTTCCCCAATTAACTTTTTTATTAAAAGTAGCAGCTAAAGCAATTGCTTAAAGAAAAGCTATTACTATTAAAGCTCTAGCAAATCCGTGAAGTCTTTCGTTCCACCAGTTATATTCTATCTTTTAATCTTTCAACCTCTAGAGCATCGTATCGCATTTTGAGAAGTTTTCTATTCTATGCTCATTTTACTAACTAACTCCTCAGCGTTCTCTGCAGCCTAAGTTCTCTCTCATTACAACTCTCTGCCTTAACTTAAAAAACAATTCTTATAAGAATGTGTCATTTATTCTTTTAAGCTTTGATATAACTATTTAAAACAAATTTGCCTAATTATAACATATGGAGTTTAAGAAAACACTAATTGTATTATTAGTTTTTCTAATTTTTTTATAAATGATAATAATGCTGTATAATTTTTAATATTGAGTGATTAAAGGAGAGGGAAATGATTGTTAAAAATAAAGTTCTAGGAATTAATGGTAGTCCTCGTAAAAACGGAAATTCTGATTTCTTATTAAACCTCTTCATGGATGTTGTCACTTATAAAAAAGTCGAAAATAAATCTTTGTTTCTTCGAGATTACACTTACTCTGGATGTATCGGTTGTGAAAGGTGTAGAAAAGATAAAATATGTACTGGTCTTAATGATGATTTTAATCCTCTTTATCCCGATATTATTTCTAGTAAAAACTTAGTCTTAATTTGCCCTACGCACAATTACAATATTACTGCCTGGATGAAAGCCTTTATAGATAGGCTTTACTGTTTTTATAACTTTGAAAATCCAAGACCAGGAGAATGGTCTAGTCAATTAGCCAATCAAAACAGAAAAGCTGTTATAATTGCTATTTGCGAGCAAGATGATGAATCAGATATGGGTTATACAACAGAAGCTATGGCCAAACCCCTTGAGGCACTAGGATACGAAATATGTGATGTTATTAAAGTTCTCAGTTGCTTTGAAAGAGGAAAGGCAGAAAAAGACATAGCTGTAATAAATAGGGTAAAAAAGTCAGCAGAAAAGTTTTCATCCCTAATATGGAAAGATTCCAACACGTATAGAAAAATATCATTAAAAAAAGAAAGTGATTGAAGTGAAGATTTTCTTCTTAACTTAATTAAATCTAAATCCAATTAAGCTTTCATCATAATTTCTATTCCCGCATTTGTTCCATTTGACTCGATTTTTGTTTTATTCTTCATGTCATGTAGTACCATTGAGACTTTACCACCTAGTCCTTCTTTTATTGATTCGTTCATCAAGCCGTTTCTTGGAGAAGCTAAAGGATGGGTAGTATTTACGCTTGCAGATACATCTAATTTTAAATGTTTTTTCTTTAGTGTTACATTTAAAGATTTATCATCCATCGAATTAATAATTAACTTTGAGAAGTTGTATGTAGCAAATCTATATTGCTTATTATCAATTATTAAAGAACAGAAAAACCCTCTAAAAGAACCTCCTAAAAATGGAATTGTAGCTGCAGACAAGGTTAATTTTATCTTTTCATTTTCAAAGTGGTTACACTGGAGCCAAATATAGTCTGTAGGAAATGATTTGCCCCAATCTTTTTCTATGTATCCTATACCGTCTGAGAAATTATAGTTTTTAGAATTAACTAAAAGGGAGCCTTTTATATCATGTTTCATACTTACTATAAAATGATTACATTCCATCTTCGGAATATAACTAAAGAAACCCATAATATTAGGACATTTAACAGTTCTCTCTAATTCAATAAAATTAGAAAATTTCAATTCACCTTTAACAGACATTTTCTTATTGTTAAGATTTAGTCGTATATAATCTTTTGTAAATAAAGAGTCACCAATTTGAACTTCAAAAACATCTTTTTTAAAGTGAAATTAATTTAAATCATATTTAAAGTAGTGAGAGGTAAGTTCTTTTTTAGAATTCGAAATAATGCATTGGATAAAACAGTGAGAATCTGTTTTATTATAACTAACTCCAGGAATAAAACTTAT
Source organism: uncultured Spirochaetaceae bacterium (assembly GCA_964533775.1). Classification (GTDB taxonomy): domain Bacteria; phylum Spirochaetota; class Spirochaetia; order Sphaerochaetales; family Sphaerochaetaceae; genus Pleomorphochaeta. The sequence continues at coordinate 7,479 of CAZHNE010000044.1, forward strand.
TGTAAATTTTTTATCAGCAGTAACTTGCTTAAAATACCATCCCTCAAAATATTGTCGATTATATTGCTTTATCTTTCCTTGAAAATTTGTTTTGTTAAAATGTTTATTCACCTTGTGTCCTTATCCTAATTTTTCAGTAATTTTACGTATTGTAACATATTAGTTGCTTATGGCACAGAAAAAACATGTGTTTAGAAAACTTTACTGTTTATAACTATACAGAAATATCTAATGCTACTTTTTTAAAAAGAAGTAAGAAATCTGCTTAAGGAAAGCTTATATTTTCAACTATGCTAGAATGAGTAAAAATACATTTTTAGAATCTTCTAGATTTTATCTTTTTCTCTTAGCCAGCTTACTTTTAAAAGGCATGTAATATGTTCAGTTTTAATTTGATCTATCAAAGGCCAAGGGACATTCTTTTTTGTGTGATGGTATGTAAAGCCACATTTCTCTTGAACTCTTTTTGAATTATTATTGCCATCAAAATATCCACACCATAGTTTCTCTAAATTTAACTCTTCAAAGCTGTACCTTATAAGTTCATTTGTAGCTTCAGGAATTAAACCTTTACCCCAATGGGAAAAACCTACCCAATACCCTATTTCACCTTCATCATCCCCAATTTCTTTGCTACTATCTTCTCCAATAAACAAACTAATACTACCAATTACTTTTTTAATATTTTTCAATACAACAGCATAGCTATAGGGTTTTGATAATATGTTCTTAATTATATTAAGGCTTTCTTTTTCACTTGTATGGGGCGGCCAACCTGCCATTGGTCCAATTCTTGGGTCTTTAGCTTCTTCGTACAAATCTTTGGCATCACTTTCTCGCCAATATCTTAATATTAATCTCTCGGTTTCTAAATTCATTTATATCTCTTTCTTTTAAACTTGTTTTATATAATATTCCAGCAAAAAAAATCAATGCTGCTATACAGCTAGATATCCCCTAAATCCTCTAGAGCTATAATAAGAAGGAGCTCCATTGTGATATGTAAAAACTGTATTGTATCGTCTATCACAAAATAATGCTCCTCCCAACTCTCTAATACTATCTGGTGTTTTTATCCAAGAGGATGTTTTAAGATCAAAATTATCTAACTTTTGTAATTCTCTATATTGTTTTTCGTTTAAAATCTCTATACCTATTTCTTCAGCCATATTAATTACACTGTTTTTAGGTTTATTTTCTTTTCTAGAATTTAAGGCTTTGTGATCATAACATAAGCTTCTTCTACCTTTAGGACTTTCTGTTGAGCAATCAACAAAAGTGTATTCATTATTTTGCTTATCATACGAAACGACATCTACCTCTCCACCAGTTATTTCCATTTCATATATTATGTTAAGTTTATTAACATTTAGTTTCAATTTAAGCTCTACATTTTCCCAGTCTAGCCCCTCATGTCGATACATGTGGTTTTGAAAACGAGTTTTTAGTATATTTATTAATTCATTTTGCTTTTCATCTAAAAAAATTGTATTTTTACTAATCACAACAAACCTCCTGATTTTATTTTGGCAAGTTATTCTGTTTGTTTTCTTCTACTCTAAACTCTACAATTTGCCTAATTAAGCTGTATGGAATAGGCTTATCTAAAGGAAACTGTACAGACCCTTTAGAACTTTTATAATTAGACAATTCACTTTTAAACTCTTCTATACCGGAAGGTGTAGGATAAAAACCAATATGCTTTTTATAAGCAGCAAAATGAACTAAAATCCCATTAAGAAAAAAAGTGGGCATCCCATAACTTATCTTCTCTTGAGCATTCTCAGCAACTTCTTTTATAATGCTTCTAATTTTATTTAGGATTAATTGAACTTGAGGTGGATGTTCCAAAATATATTTGTCTATTTTTTCACTATTACTTATAGGCATTCTTATCTCCCACAGTAGCTTTTATTTTTAAACTAAAAGGCACTTTACATTTAGTTTATATAAAGTGCCTTAAATAATAACAACAGTTACAATTCGATAAAGAGCGAATACTCTTTACATGTCTTCTTTAAGTGTTGCTTGTGCTAAACCGTTATGATCTAATTTTGAAAGTTCTTTAACTTTTTCAATATCTAACCCTGCTGCTTTTGTAAAACGCTCACCATATTCCTTATCAGCTAAATAGCAATGAACCGCATGGCGATACTTAATGTTCACAGTTACAGGAGCCATATCAGTAACGGTGTTATGAATAAGAAGTTCTCTCTTATCTTCAGTCATTACTCGCCACAAATCTCCACCTGCCCGGAAGCAGTCATCTGTTGGATCATCTTTTGGGTCATAGTTGTACATCGCACCTTCTAAATCTAGAGGAGGCTCCATAACGTGTGGTTGTGCAGTCCATGCTCCTTGACTATTAGGTGTATATGCTGGTGTTCCTCCATAGTTACCATCTACTCTCATAGCGCCATCTCTATGATAATCACTAACTTCTACTTTAGCACGGTTAACTGGTATTAGATTATGGTTAACACCAAGTCTATAGCGCTGAGCATCACCGTAGGAAAAGAGTCTACCTTGTAAGAATTTATCCGGGCTAAAACCAATACCTGGAACTACGTGTGCAGGAGTAAAGGCTGCTTGCTCTACTTCAGCAAAATAGTTTTCTGGGTTTTTATTTAATTCTAAAACACCTACTTCAATAAGTGGATATTCTTTATGTCGCCATATTTTAGTAATATCAAAAGGGTTTTCATAATGGTTCTTAGCTTGCTCTTCAGTCATTATTTGAACATACATTTTCCACTTTGGAAAATCACCTTTTTCTATAGCGTCATATAAGTCTTCACCCATATATTCTCTATTCATTCCGTTTATTTTTGCAGCTTCTTCATTTGTAAAGTTTTTAATTCCTTGTTGTGTTTTAAAATGAAACTTACACCATACTCTTTCATTTTTTTCATTATATAGGGAGAAAGTGTGCTCTCCAAAGAAATGCATATTTCTAAATGAAGCTGGAATACCTCTATCACTCATAACTACAGTAGTTTGATGAAAGCATTCTGGTAATAAAGTCCAATAATCCCAGTTGTTTTGAGCTGACCTTCTTCCGGTGCGAGGATCTCTTTTAACAGCTCTGTTTAAATCTGAGAAGTTGTGCACGTCTCTAATAAAGAATGTTGGCGTATTGTTTCCTACTAGATCCCAGTTACCTTCTTCTGTATAAAACTTAACTGCAACACCTCTAATATCTCTTTCACAGTCTGCAGCCCCTCTTTCTCCAGCAACAGTGGAGAACCGAGTAAACAACTCTGTTTCTGTTTTTGGCTGAAGAACTTTGGCCTTAGTATATTTAGAAATATCATGCGTTACAGTAAGCTTTCCATAAGCTCCCCAACCTTTTGCATGCATGCGTCTTTCTGGAATAACTTCTCTGTTAAAGTGTGCCATTTTTTCCATTAACCATACATCTTGCATTACTACAGGACCTCGAGGACCAGCTGTAATTGAATTTTCATTGTCAGGTACTGGAGCACCGACTTCATTTGTTAATTTCTTGTAATCTTTCACAATAAACTCCTTGAGAAAATTTATTTTTCTATAACGACATACACATAAATAACATCCATAAATATGTGCAAGTTTTTGGTAACATTAGCATTCCAACTTTTGGATTTTTATTAGACCAAATAACTACGGGTAGATAAAAAGCAAAACTTAGAATGATTGCAAGCCACATTAAATTTAGTGATAAATTTAAGTTCCTATATATAAAAAACAACCCTGATACAACTATACCTTGTAAGAAAAAGGGAATGTTTCTCCAAATACCCCAACTTAGAGGAGGGAACCTTTCTTCCCATTTATTTTGTGGTAAAAGGCAAATAACTATTCTTATAATTGCTAAAATATAAACTGCATAAGTTACTAACTGTATATTTGATGGTGAAAAAACAATTAACCCTATGTGCCAAAGAATTAAGTAAAATACTGTCATAGTTATTGATGTTATTTGTTTTCCCCTGCCTAACTTTTTTCTTAACTCTTGCTCTTTGCCTGTTCTTATTAGCTTAATTCGAGGGATTAAATGAAAGGAGTCTCCAATAACTAAAACAAGAGCCATAATCCCAGATAACATTCTCTCTTCACTACCTGAGGCACTAAAGATTAAGATTAACCCAAGAGTAAGAGCAAGTAGCATATAGGTAATATCAAATACAGCTTCAACAGTTCCAAATACGCGTTTCATTAGCTTTTACTCCCGGTACTAGTATCTGCTTTAGCCATGATTAAGATATGAACTGTAACGACGATTCCAATTAAAAAGAGTAAAAGTTTTACCAGAATATTACTTACTAGAATTATTGAAATTATCATCATAATCCAAAGCCATAATAAACTTATTACAACTGTTTTGGTTTTAAGACCTACCCTCTTTTCATAATTCTCTACATGGTCCTTGAAAAAAGAAATTTTCATTATATGATTTTTAATCCGAGGAGCTGAAGAAAAGCATGCTACAGAGAGCAAAACAAAGGGAGTGGTTGGCCAAACTGGTAAAAATATCCCAACAGCACCTAGAATGAGGAATAAAA
>CAZHNE010000045.1:0-12019 GCA_964533775.1 uncultured Spirochaetaceae bacterium
GGAAGTTCCATTATGCCACAGAAAAAAAATCCTGATGGCCTTGAATTAACACGAAGTAGGGCTGCTGTTGTAAACAGTACTTCCTATAGAGTTAAATCAATTATTAGATCTTTACCTTCAGGTTATAATAGAGATTTTCAAGACACAAAAGAACCTCTTTTTGTAGGCTCTAAAACTACTTGGTCGTTAGTAAAAATAATTGAAAAAATGGTTAATAAAATAGAGGTTCATCAAGAGAACTTAGCTAAAGCTTGCACTGGAGATTTGTATGCTACAGATGAGGTTTTAGAAAGAGTAAAGAGGGGAGAAAACTTTAGAGATACTTATAAAAATGTTGGATTAAATTTAAATAACGTAAAGAAATATAACCCTTATGAAACTATAAAAAATAGAAGTAGTATAGGAACAACTAATAATTTATGTTTAGCTGAAAATTTTGAAAACGTAAAGGAGTTAATTTCATCAAATGAAAATTTATTTTTAAGATATAAAAAAGCATATAAAGGGCTTTGCAACAAAGAAGTTGAAGTAGTTAATATATAAAATGGATAATCTGTCAAATTATTCTAGTTTGTAATTGCAAGTTTATTGGTATTTATAGTATTGTAGAGTCATGAGCATCATTAAACCACATAAACTCGGTATTATTGCTGGACCGGGCAGTGAATATTTTACCGGCAAGGTCGTAAAGCACCTACGCAGATTGTATAAAGAACGTTTTATTAAACTATCTAGCGCACTTGCTAAGCGACATGATATGAGCGAGGAAGAAATTCTTAAAATGGTAACTTTAGCTGATGATATGAACAGCAAAAGAATTCCTCGAAGAAAGCGTCCAACACAATTTCAGTGTCCGGATTTCACAATTAGAACAAAATATACAACGTTTGCTAATGGCGAAGTTAAAGCAGAAATTCTTGAACCTGTTAGAGGTTTAAGAGTTTTTATAGTTCATGATATATCTAATAATGAACTTATAAAGGTTAGTGGACCAGAAAAACCTATTAGAGTAAGTGTTAATGACCATTTAATGTATTTATTAACAACAATTCATGCTATTAAGTTAGCTGGAGCTGAAACTGTTACTTTAGTTCTTCCCACATTCCCATATTCAAGGCAACACAAGAAAAACAGTCGTGAAGCATTAACTGCAAGTCTATTTTCACATATTTGCGACATGTTAAATGTAGAGAGAATTATTACTTTAGATATACACTCAAGAGAGATTGAAAATAGCTTCATGGATGTTCATCTTGAAAACCTACACGCTTCTTATCAGATTTTAATTGCCTTAAGCAGACTAGTTGATTTAAGTGACCCAGATATTACAGTAGTTTCCCCTGATACTGGAGCTATATCAAGAAACAAATTCTATGCACAAGCTCTTCACAGACCATTGGCTGTTTTATACAAAGAAAGAGATTATTCCATTGTTAGTACAGGAGCTAAAAGCAGCAACATTAAGAGTATTCAACTCTTAGGTGATGTTGAAGGAAAGACTGTTTTAATGGCAGACGATATGATAGCTACTGGTGGAACAATGATTACTGCTATGAGAGAATTAATGAAAAAGGGAGCAAAGAAAATTATTTGTTTAATTTCTCTTCCATTTTTCAATGGAGACGGAATCGAAAGTTTTGATCAAGCTTATAAAGAAGGCGTTTTCTACAGAGTTATTGGAACAAATGCTGTAGCTCATGGTCATGATTTATTAGATAAGCCTTGGTTTGTACAAGCAGATATTACTGAGTTGTTTGCTAGAACCATAAGTAGACTTCACCATGGTAGATCAATTAGTCCTTTATTAGACAATAGAAGATTTATTCAAAAGTTAATTGATGTACAACAAGCCTCAGGAGCGTTTAGTGAACAAAAAACAAAGAAAGAAAGTTAATTTGTTTTTAGTTCAAAGGCCCACAATGTTGGGTCTATTTTTTAATACAGATTGTTTTAATTATTGAGCTTTATTTATTTTTACTATATATTGCAAGATAAAATATAATTAAATCGTTAAAAGCAAAAGATTAAGGAGTGCCTTATGCGAATGTCCCACAGAATATCAGGATTTCAATGTTCCCCAATTAGAAGATTATCCCCATATGCTGTAGCGGCGGCTAAAAAAGGAATAAAAATACATTATTTAAATATTGGGCAGCCTGATATTCACACTCCAATAGAAGCATTAGAAGCTGTTAGAAGTTATTCAAAAACAAATATTCCATATGGTCCAAGTGAAGGTCTATATGAACTTAGAGAAGGTATTGTTGATTATTTTAGCAATATTGGAGTAGATGTGGATGTTGAGGATGTGTTAATTACTACAGGAGGCTCAGAAGCTTTACAATTTGCTTTTATGACCCTCTGTGATCCTTATGATGAAATAATTATTCCAGAACCTTATTATACTAATGTTACTAGTTTTGCTAGAACAGCTATGGTTGACTTAATTCCAATAACAAGTGAGATTGAAGATTCTTTTTCTCTACCTCCAATTGAAGAGTTTGAAAAAAAGATAACTAAAAAAACAGGCGCTATTTTACTTTGTTCACCTAATAATCCTACTGGCTATATTTATACTAAAAAAGAGATGGAAGATATTTTATCTCTTTGCAAAAAACATGATATCTTTTTAATTGTTGATGAAGTATATAGAGAGTTTTGTTATGAAGAAGAGTTTACTAGTGTTTTATCCTATAAAGGGTATGAAGACAGAGTAGTTTGTATAGATTCTTTTTCAAAAAGATTTAGTATGTGTGGTTCTAGAATTGGAGCTGTTATTGCAAAAAATGAAGAATTTAAAGCTAATATTTTAAAACTATCACAAGCTAGACTTTGTCCACCAGATATTGAACAAGTTGCTGCTATAGCTGCTTTAAAAGCTGATTCATCTTATTTAGTAGATGTTAAAGAAGAATATAGAAAGCGCAGAGATTTTTTGAGCGAAGGTCTACAAAAGATCGAAGGTGTTGTTTCTTCTACTCCTAAAGGAGCCTTTTATTTGGTTGCTGAACTACCTGTAGATGATGCAGAAAAGTTTGCTATTTTCCTTCTAAAAGAGTTTAATTATGAAGGTGAGACTGTTATGATCGCTCCAGCAGAAGATTTTTATGTAACACCTTTAATTGGAAAAAAGCAAGCTAGAATAGCATATGTACTAAACACTGATGACTTAGCAAGAGCTTTAATTTGTTTAGAAAAGGGATTAAAAGCTTATCAAGAAAAATATTTATAATAGGTTATCCTTAATATACAAAAAAGCTGTTACTCTTTTGCTTTAGTAACAGCTTTTCCATTTTATAGGGTTTTACTTTTCATTTGTAAGAGAATGAATAAAGGGAATTAAGACAGAAAGAGCGATTTCATTGTGACCACCTTCTGGAATAATTAAATCCGCATATTGCATTGTTGGCGCTATAAAGTTGTAGAAACCAGGTCTAACAACTTCTAAGTATTGGTTTATAACACTTTCTACTGTTCTACCTCTTTCTGCAATATCTCTTTTAAGCCTTCTAATAAACCTAATATCATCAGGGGTATCAACGTAAAGTTTTAAATCTAGTAAATCTCTAACTTCTTTTTCAAAAAGAATCATTAATCCTTCTATAATTACCAAACTTTTTGGTTGGATAGTTACTGTGTTTTCTTTTCTTTTATGAACAACAAAATCATATTCTGGCATTTCTATCGGTTGCCCTTTTTTTAATTGATAAAGATGTTCATATAATAATTCCATATCAAAAGCATCGGGGTGGTCAAAGTTAAAAGCAGTAATATTTTCGTTGCTTATGTATGAAGCACTTTTATAATAGTTATCTTGTGGAATAAAAACAAAGTCTGAACAGACTTCACTTATTTTTCTCACAATTGTAGATTTTCCAGAACCAGAACCGCCAGTAATTCCTATAATTTTGACTTCCATTTATAATTCCTTTTATTCTTATTCTTTAATAAGAATACTCTTAAAGTATCTAAAAGTAAATATATTAAATTGTGATGAATTTTAACAAAAGATTGTTTTTTAAATATTAGCAGTTGTTATAATTTAAGCTAATGAATACAATGATTTTATGATTTACTCGGTAGCTTTTTTCTTTAGTATTGGAACACTCGCAGTTATTGTTCCGTATTTACAAGTTTTATTAAATAATTTAGGTTATGGACTTGAATATGTAGGTATTTTTTTAGCTTTATTTGAAGGCTTTGGAATATTAGGCCCCCTTTTGTTAGGAGGCTTGGCAAGTAGAAAAGCCTGGAGTAAGGAATTAGCAATATTTGTTATGATTGCTAGTAGTGTATGTTTTTATGCTTTAACAATTGTTGACTCTTTGGTTCTAGTAATAGTGCTTCTAATATTAGCCGGGTTCTTTATTCGATCAATGTTACCACTTTTAGATTCCCTTGTTAATAATGCCGTTAAAGGGGACAGTTCTAAGTACACTCAAGTGAGAGCTACTGGAACTATGGGGTTTGTTTTGGTTTCGGGGTTTTTATCCTTAATAAAGAGGCCAGACGTTAATTCAAACAAGAGCATAGCTTTTTGGTTTATTTTTATAAGCTTTATTGCTGTTGTGGTAATGCTATTTGTCCCTAAGGATGATAAAGCTGATGCCTTTGTTAAACCCACAGGTGAAAATAAAGATGATAAGTGGTTTAATGTAGGGCTAATTATTGGATTAATTGTAATTGGATTAAGTAGATTTTCAATGTCATCTGTACTTTCTTTCTTATCAATATATTCAATTGAAGTTGTTGGGTATAATAATTTGTCATTACTTAATTTGGTTGCTGCTTTATCTGAGTTTTTTACTATGCTTTACTGTGGATACCTTTTGCAAAATGGTAAGGTTAAATCAACAAATTTATTAATAGTAAGTTTTATTGCAATAGCTATCAGGTTGTTTATATATGCCTTTCTACCCACAGTGTTTTTTATGTTTATGGCGCAACTTATTCATTCCTTTGCTTTTGGTGCTTTCCATGTAGCTGCTATTATGTTTATCAATGAACATGTAAGATATGATAAACGAGGTCTTGGAATTAGCCTCTACTATGCTATAGGCACAAGTCTACCTACTGTTATAGGCTCATCACTTGGTGGAACTATTGTTTCTAACTTTGGTTTTAAATCTTTATTTGTATCTTACGGCTTAGTAAGTTTGCTTGCAGCATTGATTAGCATTGTTTTTTACAAATCAATAAATGAAAAATTTTCTTACACAATATAAGACCAACCGTTTAGGTAAAATATAAAACCAATAATGTAAAATAAGAGTTAAATGTAACTATGCAACTTACAAATAAATCAGTTTATTTCTATTTTTAATAGTTGTTAAAAACCTCACTAATGCCTACAATAGTTTTATGATTTACTATCTAGCATTTTTCTTTACAAGTGCAACTTTTGTTATTATTAATCCATATCTTCAAGTTGTTTTAGATAACTTAGGTTATGGATTTAAAGCTGTCGGTATTTTTCAAGCATTTTTTGAAGGCTTTGGAATATTAGGACCTTTAGTAATTGGTTATATAGCAAATAAAAAAGGCTGGTACAAGGGATTAACAATATTTGCTTTGTTAGCAAGTAGCGTATTTTTTTATTGTTTAGCTTTTGTTGATTTTCTCCCTATTGTTGTAATCTTGTTAGTATTAACAGGGTTCTTTTTTAGAGCCATTGCACCACTTGTAGATTCAATTGCAAATATTGCAGTGCGGGGTGATAGCTCAAAATATACTAAAATGAGAGCTACAGGAACGATGGGTTATGTTATTATATCTGCCCTTCTTTCTTTTATGAGAAAGCCAATTGTAGATTCAAATAAGAGTATAGGATTTTGGCTTCTTGTTATAAGCTTTGTTAGTATTTTAATAATGGTTTTTGTTCCAAAAGAAGAGAAGGTTGAAGTACCAGTTAGGAAATCTAAGGAGAAAGCTGATAATAAATGGTTTAATAATGGTTTAATTATTGGCCTTGTACTAATGGGACTAAGCCGCTTTTCAATGGCTGCTATTTTCTCATTCTTATCATTATATTCTATTCAAGTTGTAGGATATACTGATTTAACTATGCTTAACTTAATTTCTGCATTATCTGAGTTTTTTGTCATGATTTACAGTGGTTATCTTTTGCAGAATAATAAGATCAAATCGTTAAATTTAATAATGCTTGGATCCCTTGCAGTTACAGTAAGATTGTTTATATATGCTTTTTTACCAGGGCTGAAGTTTTTACTTTTGGGACAAGTTCTTCATAGCTTATGTTATGGAGCATTCCACGTAGCTTCTATTCACTTTATTAACCAACACGTAAGAATAGATAAGAGGGGTGTTGGAATTAGTTTATACTATGCTTTAGCTACAGGATTACCAAGTGTATTAGGATCATCAATTGGTGGAGTAGTTGTTTCAAGCTTTGGCTTTAATGCTCTATTTATATCTTATGGTTTAATAAGTTTAGTTGCTGTATTGATAGGATTTATTTTCCATAAACCATTAAATGAAAAGTTTGAAAATAGATTAGAAGCTGATTGTTAGAATATGTTTATTTCTCTTAGGGCTCATAGTTGTTAAAAGCTTTTTTAATGCATACAATGCGCATATGACTTATTATTTAACATTTTTTTCTATGAGTGCATTATTTGTTATAGTGAACCCATATCTTCAAGTAGTTCTAAGCAATTTAGGCTATGGCTTTAAAGCTGTTGGGATATTTCAAGCTTTTTTTGAAGGCTTTGGGATAATGGGACCTCTATTAATAGGTTATATAGCAAATAAGAGAGGTTGGTACAAAGGGTTATTAATCTTTTCTCTCTTAGCTGCTGGAATATCTTTTTACACCTTATCTTTTGTTAGCTCTATTTTGCCTGTGGTAGGATTGTTGATTTTAATGGGATTCTTTTTTAGATGTCTAGAACCATTATTAGACTCTATTGTAAATGTTGCAGTTCAAGGCGAAAGTTCTAAGTATACTAAAATAAGATCGGCTGGAACAATTGGTTTTGTACTCAGCTCTACCTTTTTATCCCTAATCAAAAAGCCAGATGTTAATTCAAATAAAAGCATAGCTTCTTGGTTTGTTATTTTTGGTGTTATTGCTATAGCTACAATGCTTTTTTTACCTAAAATAGAAAAAAGCGAAGTTCCTAAGGTAAAAATTAAGGTTAAAAAAGATGATAACTGGTATAATAAAGGCTTAGTTATTGGTTTAGTTTTAATAGGCCTAAGTAGATTCTCAATGGCTTCTGTAATGTCTTTTTTATCATTATATTCAATAGAAGTTATAAATTATACTAACTTAACAACACTTAACTTAGTTGCAGCTTCTTCTGAGTTTTTTGCTATGTTATATGCTGGCTATCTTTTACAAAATAAAAAAGTAAAACCAATACAAATATTAATACTTGGATCTTTTGCTGTTACCGTAAGACTGTTTATTTATGCTTTTCTGCCAAGTGTAGCATTTTTATTTATAGGTCAAACTCTTCATAGTTTAACTTTTGGAGCTTTTCATGTATCTGCAATTATGTTTATTAATCAACATGTAAAGTTTGAAAAGAGAGGTATTGGGATTAGTTTATACTTTGCTTTAGGAATAAGCTTACCTACTGTATTAGGTTCATCTCTTGGTGGGTTAATTGTATCAACCTTAGGTTTTAAGTATTTATTTATAATTTATGCTTTAGTTAGTTTAGTTGCGGTATTAATGGGGTTTGTTTTCTACAAACCATTGACCGAAAAGATTGTACAAACAATGTAAACCAAACTTAAAATGCTGCAGGAAAGATAGCAGTTTTAAGTACCTCTAGTTGTTTAAAGTCTTACTAATACATACAATAGGCCATGATTTATTATTTAACATTTTTCTTTACAGACGCATCATTTGCTATAATTAATCCTTACCTTCAAGTAGTGTTAAATAATTTAGGGTATGGAATAAAGTCCGTAGGTATATTCTTAGCTGTTTTCGAAGGTTTCGGTGTACTAGGACCCTTAGTAATAGGATACGTTGCAAGTAAAAAGAAGATGTACAAGCAATTGGCAATATTATCAATTCTTGGTAGTTGCGTATTTTTTTATAGTCTGATTTATGTGAATTCTTATATAATTGTAATTATTATACTAATACTCTTGGGCTTTTTCTTAAGATCAGTAGAGCCCCTTGTTGATTCAATTGCAAATATTGCAGTGCGGGGGAACAGTTCAAAATATACTAGAATAAGAGCTACAGGAACTGTAGGATTTGTTTTAGTATCAGGGTTTTTATCTTTAATAAAAAGACCAGATGTTAATTCAAATAAAAGTATAGTTTTTTACTTTATTGTTCTTGCTGCAATTACTATTGTAATAATGTTTTTTATACCAAAAGAAGAAAAAGTTATATTACCAAATATAAAAACTAAAGATAAAAAAGATACTAAATGGTTTAATAACGGTTTAATAATTGGCTTTGTTTTAATAGGATTGAGTCAATTTTCAATGTCTGCTGTAATGTCCTTTCTCTCATTATATTCAATTAATGTTGTAGGGTATAACAATTTAACAACTCTAAGTTTAATAGGGGCATCAGCTGAGTTTTTTGCTATGATATATAGCGGTTATCTTTTACAAAACAAAAAAGTAAAACCAACTCAGTTATTAATACTTGGCTTTTTCGCTATAACAGTAAGGCTGTTTATATATGCATATCTTCCCAGTGTAGAGTTTCTTCTTTTAGCTCAAACTCTTCACAGCTTAGCCTTTGGAGCTTTACATGTAGCTACAATTATGTTTATTAATCAGCATGTTAGATCTGATAAAAGAGGGCTTGGAATTAGTTTGTATTTTGCTCTTAGTAAAAGTCTTCCAACTGTTATCGGCTCGTCAATTGGTGGAGTAATTGTAGCAAACTTTGGTTTTAAATCTTTATTTATATCTTATGGTTTAGTAAGTTTATTTGCAGCATTAATGGCCTTTGTTTTTTATAAACAATTAAACGAAGATTTTGTAAGTTGATATTTAAACATAGTTGTTAATATTATTGCTAATGCTTACAATGGGAACATGATTTATTATTTAGCATTTTTTTTCACTGCAGCTACTTTCGTTATAATAAATCCATATCTTCAAGTTGTTTTAAGTAATTTAGGTTTTGGGTTTGAAGCTGTGGGAATGCTTCAAGCTTTATTTGGAGCATTTGGTATATTAGGACCTATGGTGTTAGGCTATGTAGCAAATAAGAAGGGATGGTATAAGGGGTTAATAATATTTGCCCTTTTTGTTAGTTGCGTGTGTTTTTATTTTTTATCACTTTCAAATTCCACTTTTCTAGTGGTAATCTTGTTAATATTAACAGGGTTCGTTTTTAAGGCTACAGCACCATTACTCGACTCAATTGTAAATGTTGCAGTTGAAGGCAATAGTTCGAAATATACTACTATAAGATCAGGAGGAACTTTAGGTTTTGTTGCAGCATCAGCATTTCTATCTTTTATAGGAAGACCAATTATTGGTTCAAACAAAAACATAGCTTTTTGGTTTATTGTTTTAAGTTTGTTTTCTATTGTAGTAATGTTTTTTGTCCCAAAACAAGAAAAGGTTGAGCCTTTAGTAAAAAAAACAAACATTAAAAAAGAACATAATTGGTTTAATCGTGGATTAGTTATTGGATTTGTTTTGATGGGACTAAGTCATTTTTCAATGTCTTCTGTTATATCTTTTCTCTCACTATATTCAATTGAAGTTGTAGGTTATCATAACTTAACCGCTTTAAATTTGGTCTCTTCAGGTTCTGAGTTTTTTGCTATGCTTTATAGTGGTTATCTTTTACAAAATCAAAAGGTAAGACCAATACAATTAATAATATTTGGAACATTTGCTGTTACAGTAAGATTAATGATATATGCTTTTTTACCTAGTGTACCATTTTTGTTTTTTGCTCAAGCTCTCCACAGTTTAACATTTGGAGCAGTTCATGTAGCTGCAATTATGTTTATTAACCAACATGTACGTTATGATAAAAGAGGATTAGGTATTAGTTTATACTATTCGTTGTCAATTGGGTTGCCTAATGTTATAGGATCATCAATTGGTGGCGTAGTTGTAGCAAGCTTTGGCTTTAAAGCTTTATTTATATCTTATGGTTTGGTAAGTTTGTTTGCAGCATTAATGGGCTTTATTTTTTATAGGCAATTAAATGAAGGTTTTGTAAGTTGATATAGGTTTATTAATCGCTAGGCAGTTGTATTGAATTAAAAAAATGTTATAATTTGGACAACTTTAGGAGTAACAACATGTATAACAGTGATAATTGGAATTTAGAAAAGGCCAACATATCAAAACATAAAATTAATAAAAATTTAAAAGATGCTTCTCGATTAATAGAAGCAAATATATTGTCAATTCTTAATATTATAGAAAACTATGATCCATTATTAGTTTTAAAATTATTTGCAATTTACACAGATGAGATTGTTAAGAAAAATAAAACACGTAAAGATATACAAAGTAGTATTTATGGATTGATGAGATTCTTGTTAAAATGGGTAGCTTCAAATCCTAATGAATTTTCAACTAATGTAGATGTTTCTACTTTAGATAAAAACAAATTAAGAAAGTTGTATAACAACCTTGAAGTTCATACTATTAAATACTTAGATAATTTAGTTTTAAATGAAAGTATTGATAAATCGCTTAGAAATCCAATGCAAATGATTCTTCATAGCTACATTCAACCATTACCGATTGAAGCTGATAACTTAAATAATAAAATTCTTGAATTAAAAGGTCTATTATTACCATTTGCAGATGAAATTTCAAAAACATTTAATTCTGATTTAGAAGGAATTTTAGAAGCAATAAGAGTTGTAACTTACAATGGTTTTAAATCCATGGAGATGTTAGAAGAAGAAGTAAACCTTTTTGCAGATCAAACTGAAATAAAGATCAAAGAATATAGAAATAACGGTAATAAAGAAAGTGATAAAGATTTACTAAGACGAATAATAAAAGAAGAAAACTGGCAAGACTGGTTTGACAATATACGTTCTAAAAGTGAAGGTTTTGATTTATTCGAGGCAAACAAATTAACTCCATTGTCTCAACATGATATAGACTTATTATCAGTTGAAGCAGGTTCCATAAAAACGGAAGATTTTTGTTGGTTAACTGAAAGTGCCGGCCTTGATGATTCAATATTTATTAAAATCAGGGGTAAAGCCTTTATATTCGATGGAATGTTTGCAATCGATAGAATATATGCAGCTATAAAAAAAGTTGTATTAAAAGCAAATCCTTATTACAAAGGATACTGGGAAGAAAATGAAAAGCGTAAAAGTGCAATGTTACCTTTTTCCATCTTTGCAGGTGTATTTAGCCAATTAGGCTATACTCTTAACTACAAGTATAAAGACACAACATTTACAACTTTCTTTGAAAAAGAAGATCAAAAAGTTTATTTGCAAGTACCTTCTGCACAAGGATATGTAATACCACTTAACCCTATAAAAGATATTTTTTTATTAAACAAAGCACTTGTTGCTTATAAGTTATCTACTAAAGATTTCGATAGTATTGAAGATCCTATTTTGCTAGTTCTTGAAGATGAAAATAGAGAAGATATAAAAGAAATTAATAATGTCTATGAAATAAAACTATCTTACGTTGTAACTTTAATGAATGATTTTGGTAAGATTAATGATTTTAAGAAATTAATTTTTAAGCTTGATTCATTAGAAGAAGATAAAAATGAAAACCACCATGAAGAGACAAAACATATGGATGAAAATATTAAAGACTTTGATGAAGATGATTTAATGGACGAACTTGCTAAAGAAGAATTAGAGGATGAAACTGAGGCTAATTTATCAAAAGAGGATGAGTCTGAGTTATCTGAAGATACATCAGCTTTTGTAGAAGTGGAGGACTCACTAAAAGATACTTTCACTGATACAGAATATAGTAGTGACTTTGAGGAAGAGAGTTCAGCCCAAACTGAAGATTCTTCAAAAATAGTTGAATTAACAAACCTTGAGAGCTTAGGTAATAG
>CAZHNE010000046.1:0-4222 GCA_964533775.1 uncultured Spirochaetaceae bacterium
TTCTCTTTACCAATGCCAAATTAGTTTAATGTATGCCAACATAAGTTAACTAAACAAAAGGTGTGTAAATATAATCAAGATACTGATGTATAGAAACAATTATATAAAAATATATTTTATTGTTGCTAGCAACTACAGAGTAAACATAGCTTCTGTTACTTAAGAAGTTAGGTATATACTGTTATTTTCTTGACATATGAATACTTTGCTCTTACTATTATTAATATAGTAAAAGAAATAACAATAGATTATTTCAATGTTTTTGTAGGAGGAAACTATATGAAAAAATTTTTAGCTATTGTTGCAATTTTAACAATTGTAACTGGTTCTGTTTTTGCTGCTGGTACCACAGAAGAAGCTGCTAAGGCTGATGGAAATCAAATTGTTCTCACTTCTAATGTGCCAAAAGGCGACTTAGAAATATTTTCTTGGTGGGCTGGAGATGAAGGTCCTGCATTAGAAGCTTTAATAGCAGATTTTGAAAAAGATTATCCACAAGTTAATTTAATTAACGCAACAGTTACTGGTGGATCAGGTGTTAATGCTAAAGCTGTATTAAAAACAAGAATGTTAAATAATGATCCTCCAGAATCATTCCAAGTTCATGCTGGTCAAGAATTGATTGGTACTTGGGTTGATGCTGACAGAATGTTAGACTTAACTCCATTATTTGAAGCAGAAGGTTGGATGGATGTTTTACCTTCTGACGTTATTGATTTAATTGGAACTGAAGATGGAATTTGGTCTGTACCTGTATGTGTACATAAATCTAACGTAATGTGGTATGTTCCTGATAACTTGAAAAAGTGGGGCGTAACTGTACCAAAAACTTTAGATGAATTCTTTGTAGTTGCTGAAAAATTAAAAGCAAAAGGTATTATTCCATTATCAATGGGAACAACATGGACAGCTGTTGAGAACTGGGAAAATGTTGCTCTAGCTTCTTTAGGTATTGAAGATTTCAATAAACTATGGAGAGGCGAATTAGCATGGACAGATCCTAAAGTTGTTAAAGCTTGGGAAGATTTCGGTAAAGTATTAAATTATACAAACAAAGACTCAGCTTCCTTATCATGGCAACAAGCAACTGATATGGTAGTTGGCGGACAAGCTGCATTTAACTGGATGGGTGACTGGGCAGCAGGTTATATGATGACTACTTTAAAACTAGAACCAGGTAAAGGTTTTGGTTGGGCTAACACACCTGGCACTAATGGTGCTTTCCAATTCTTAGCAGACAGTTTTGGTATTCCAAAAGATTGTGCAAATCCAGATGCAGCAGTTGCTTGGTTAAAAGCTTGTGGATCTAAAGATGGACAAGATGCCTTTAACCCTCTTAAAGGATCAATTCCAGCTAGAACAGATGCTGACTTAAGCCTATATAGTGCATATTCAAAATCAGCAGCTGAAGATTTTGCTAACGATGTAATTGTTGGTTCTTTAGCTCACGGTGTTGTAGCAAACGAAGGTTTCCTGAATGACTTTAATGCTGTAGTAGAACGATTTATGAATAATAGAGACGCTAAATCAGCAGCTCAAGCAAGTAAAGAAGTTGCTTTAGCTAATGGAATGGCAAACTAAAAAAGTAAATCATCCACACTGAAATTAGGTGGCCATTTTGTGGCCACCGATTTATTATAAGAGGAAGTTATGAGTAAAAAGAATAACCGAGAAAAAGTTTATTCAATTCTAATTTTAATTCCATCCATGATATTGGTCGGTATTTTTATTTATGGATTTATTGGAACTACAATATATTCCTCTATGACTGATTGGAGAGGAATGAGTGCAAATCCAGAAAAAAACTTTATTGGATTACAAAATTATAAACTCTTGTTTACAAGTTTTTCTCAAATCGGTTTTAGGCAAGACCTTGTAAATACGGTTTTTTATACTTTAATGTTACTGTTTGGAACTTTATTTTTTGGATTGTTATTAGCTATTTTACTAGATAGATCAGTTCAGCAAGAAGCAATTTTTAGAACAGTCTTCCTTTATCCTATGGCATTATCTTTCATAGTAAGTGGTACTGTTTGGAGATGGCTTTTAGCTCCTTCAGGTGGGTTAAATATGATACCTACTTGGTTTGGAGGTGAAAAGGGGTCTTTCCAATGGATTAGTAGTAAGACTCAAGTTCTACAGTTTAACTGGCAAAATGTTATTCAAATTCTTTGCTTTATGTTACTAGCTTTGTTTGTTATTCTTTTACTTTTTGCAATAAAAAAAGAGAATAAAAAATCAATAAAAAAGAATTCAATTATTTCTGGAGTTTTGGCTATAGTAACTTTTGTATTGTTACCAATATTACCTCCCGCAATACAAGAGGCAGAAACACATGGCTTTAATTTAGCTATAGTTGGAATTGTTATAGCAGGTGTTTGGCAATATGCTGGTTATGCTATGGCTCTTTATCTCGCAGGGTTGAGAGGATTATCTGGAAGTATTAGAGAAAGTGCTAAATTAGATGGTGCTAATGAGTTTATGTATTATTGGAAAATAGCAATCCCTAACTTAAAACCCATTACTATGAGTGCTGTTGTTATCATGTCTCATATATCTCTTAAGATGTTTGACTTGATATATGCGATGGCTGGTACAGACAATGAATTTACAGGACATCCATCAGTTAGAATGTATACAACTACATTTAGGGCAAATAAGTTAGCATTAGGAAGTGCCATGGCTGTAATTCTATTTGTGTTTGCAGCATTGTTTATTATTCCATATATGGTTAGATCCCATAAAGAGAGGGTGTAGTAATGAGTACAGCTTTACAAAAAAAGAAAATCAGAAGTGTTATCTACTATTTGTTGTTGATCTTAATATGTTTTATATTTCTAGTTCCTATGTATATGGCTTTTATTACATCGCTAAAGGGAAGAGCTGAGATAAACTTAGCTACAGCTTGGAAATTACCACAAGATGTTACATTAATAGGTTATAAAAATGCAGTTTCGACTTTAGGACCTTATTTAAAAAACAGTTTTATTTTAACAATAAGTGCTACTGTTATTTCAGCTATATTGGGTGCAATAAACGGCTATATTTTTTCTAAAAATAAGTTTAAGGGAAGTGAGTTAATTTTTACATTATTCTTGTTTGGAATGTTTATTCCTTATCAAATAATACTAATTCCATTGTTTAATGCCTTAAGAACTATAAATTTCACAGGCTTAAAAGGTTTGGTTTTAGCTCACGTTGTTTATGGTATTCCTATAGTAACTATGTTATTTAGAAACTTTTATGACCAGATACCGAATTCTATATTAGAATCGGGTAGAATTGATGGAGCAAACTATTTTACTGTTTTTAGATATTTAATATTACCACTTTCAATTCCGTCTTTCGTTGTAGTTGGAATTTGGCAATTTACACAAATTTGGAACGAGTTCCTTTGGGCTATTTGTCTTACAAGCCAAAGAACTAATCCTATTACTGTTGGGTTATCTCAACTAGCAGGTGGACAGGCTGTTGCGTGGAACGACTCAATGGCAGGTGCAATTATTTCAGCAATACCAGTTCTTTGTATTTATGTTTTCTTAGGAAAGTATTTTATACAAGGTTTGCTTTCTGGTTCTGTAAAAGGATAGTTGTTTAGTTATAGTAGAAATAAAATCAAACTTTAATTAGTTAAGTTTTGTTTAAATATAATCCTTTTTATTTTAATTTTGAGTTAAGTCTTTAATCAAGCAAGTATTAAAGATTTAACTCTCTTTTTGTTAAAAATCATAAAGGATAATTAATTAGATTCTTTTTTAAAACTAGCGTACCTAACTTCGTCACTATAAATTAAAGTTAATCCAGTTTGAGAGGCAATATATTGTAATGTTTTTAAAGAATAAAAAGTTATATGACTGTCCTCTCTAATATAGTACCAAGAGAGAAACTCTTCTTTATCTCTAGGATGTAGTAGAGTCATTATAGAGAGAACGCCGCCAGGAGAGAGAAGGGAAGAGAAGAGCTTAAAGAAAGGTAATGGATTATTAAGATGCTCAACAACTTCAGTGCAAGTAATCAGATCATACTTCTTCCCTTCATAAACTTTTTTAGGGCTAAAGAAAAGATCATATATATCAACGTCGTAGTTATAGGATGTTTCTAGGAATGTAGCTAATACAGGTTCTGGTCCGCTTCCAAAATCTAAAGCTTTTTTACCTTCTCCCACAAATGGGAATACTGCATAGTCTAAAAATCTTTTAAAAAAAGCACAATAACGAGGATC
>CAZHNE010000046.1:4322-6760 GCA_964533775.1 uncultured Spirochaetaceae bacterium
CATCAGCTTTTTCATTGTATAGCTCTTTATAACTTATAGTACCTAATACTTCATTTTTATCAATCACTGGAAGGGCTCTTAATTCATGATTGTGCATAATAGAAAGAGCTTCTTTTACACTTGAAGAGGAGCTGCAAGATATTATATTTTTTTCCATAATATCTTTAACTAATATTTCCTTTAAAGTTGAGATTCTCTTATCAAATTGAATATTAATTCCATAGCGCGTGAGCTTTTTAGTGTACATAGTTTCTTTATATATTAGTTTTGCTGAAAAATGAGATATAACTACAGCTAACATAAGAGGTAGCATTATTTCATAATTTCTTGTCATCTCGAAAATCATTATAATAGAAGTTAGCACCCCACCTGTAACTCCTGCAACCATAGCACCCATACCAACAATTGCATAAGCTGCAACTGACCCTATAGTTCCAGGGAAAATAAAGTTACCTACAACACCTACAGCTCCTCCAAGAGCAGCTCCTAAAAAGATTGATGGAGCAAATATTCCTCCAGTGCCCCCAGAGCCTAAAGTTATTGTATTTGCAAGAATTTTAAGAACTATTAGGAGTAAAAGCATAATTATGGATTGAACTTGATTTGAAAGAACGGCATTCATAAAATCATCCCCTGCTCCAAAAAGGTAGTAAGAACCAAATAGATTAAGAGATATTAATCCTATAGTTCCAACCAATATTCCTCCGATAACTGATTTTAAAAGCGAAGGGATTTTAAGGTTTTCAAAAAAGTCATTAACAACATGGACAGACTGAATAAACAAAATTGAAAGTAGTCCTGCTAGTAAGCCCAATAGAGCATACAAGAATAACTCATGTGAAGATATCATTGCATATTGAGGAACTAAGTACTCTGGATGAACTCCTAAAATCATTGTAGATATATATGTAGCTACAATAGAGGAAACAACAAGCGGCATAATGGTCATTATACTATATTCTGGAATAATGAGCTCAAGGGCGAATATAACACCGCCAATTGGAACATTAAATGTTGCACTAAGACCGCCAGCTGCTCCAGCACCAACAAGAATTATAGTTTCACGAGAACTTAACTTTAAAAGTTGTCCAAGAAATGAACCAAAAGAAGAGCAAATATGTACAATAGGTCCTTTTTTACCAACGGAGCCACCACTTCCAATAGTAATAGCGGAAGCAACTGTTTTAATAATAGCAACACTAGGCTTTATTTTTCCCTTATTTTCAGCTACAGCTAACATAACTTCAGGTACTCCATGAGCTTTTGAATCGGGAGCCCACTTTTTTGTTAATATGTTTGCAACAGTAATTCCAATTACTGGAACAAAAATTACTAACTTACCCCACGGAGAAAGAGCAGGGTTGTTTTTAAAAGAAAGAGTTCCTAAAAATAGGAGGTTATGGAAAAAGTTAATTAAGCATCTCAATCCTACTGAACTTAAACCAGAGACAACTCCTACAATTATACATAAAAAGCTTAAATAAATAGTCCTTACTATTTGACTATTTTCTTCTCTTAAAATTTTTGTATAAGAGTATGTGTTTTTTGGTTGGTTCAGCATATTTATACTCTTCCTCTTTTTTATATTCTAGAAGTTACCCTTTTCTTTGTGAAGGTTAGGTTATTGTAAAATCAAATATGGTAAATGTCCATTTAAAGTGGAAAAAAGAAGATTTTTCTCTCTTAGATTAGTTTAAAGAAGGGTAAGAAAAAAATGCGTTAGTTGCCTTAACAAAATTTTCAACAAAAATTCTATTCATCATTGAAGATTGAAGCCATCTTTAGGGAGTCTTTTTAGATAAAAATATATTTATTATTGCTTTTGTGTTGATTTTCTAAGAGAATAATGTATAATAAACAAGAAAAAGAAAGAAAAGATAACGAAAAGAAAGGTTTAAGGTAGGTAAAGTTATGCAAGCAACAGAACGCAAACATTACATAATGCAAGTATTGAAAAAGGATTTTTCAGTTAACGTAATTACCTTATCAAATAATTTAAATGCTTCAAAAGTTACCATACGTAAAGATCTTGATGATTTAGCAAAAGAAGGGTTAGTTAAAAGAACTCATGGTGGTGCAGTCGCTGTTGATAATAAGAATGTTATTCGTTTTATCAGCAATACAATTAAAGAAAATGCTGAAGAGAAAAAAGCAATTTGTAAAGAGGCTTTTAAGCTAGTAAAAAAGAGAGAAAGTATTATCATTGATAGTGGAAGTACAACAGTACATCTTTCTCCACTTGTTGCCAAAACTCCTCTTACAGTAATTACTAATAGCTTGTTAGTAATGCAAGAATTAGCAGCTGCAGAAGCTGTAGAGTTATTAATGGTAGGTGGCCAACTTAGACGACCTTCGTTGAGCGCTATTGGTTATCCTGCTAGAGAATATTTTAAACAAATACATGCAGATATATTGTTTTTAGGCGCAAGTGGTTTTTC
>CAZHNE010000046.1:6860-8019 GCA_964533775.1 uncultured Spirochaetaceae bacterium
TTATGAGTCTATTACTCATTGTTCTCATTGCTATGGGAACTGTTTTTGCAGGGGGTACACAAGAAACTATGTATCCAGATCCAGAGAAAAATATCACTGTTGTTGTCCCACACTCACCAGGCGGTAGCACAGATACTATTTTTAGAACTTTTGCAGAAGCTCTTAAAAATGAAACTGGTGTTAATTTCATTGTAACTAACATTACTGGAGCTGGTAGTGCAACAGGTACTAACGAAGTTTTAAATAACGAAGCTAATGGATATATGTTCTTAGCTGGTGGTACTCATACAACAGCTGCTACTATGCAAGGTCTTACAAATGGTTACAAAGAACTTGATTATATTGCAGGCTTAAACTGGGACCCCTTCATCGTGGCTGTTCGTAAAGATAAACCTTGGACTACTCTTAGCGAGCTTGTTGAAGATGCGAAAGCAAATCCTGGTAAAATTACATTAGGTAATGCTGGTATGGGTGGTGCAACAGGAGTTGCTTCTGTTGGATTAAACCTTGCATTTGATAAAAGTTATAACGTAACTCCTTTTAACGGTGGTGCTGATTTAATCGCTTCCGTACTTGGTGGTCACTGTGATGTTGGTATTTTCAGTCAATCTGAAGTAGTAGCAAATAGTGATTCTTTACGTCCTTTAGTAATATTAGCAGACAAGAGCAGCTCTCTCGCTTCCCTCGCTTCTATTCCTACATTAACTGAAGCTGGATACCCAGACGTTTCTGTTCCTGGTGGATCTTTCCGTTCAGTTCTTGTTAAAAAAGGCACTCCAGAAGATGTAAAACAATGGCTTGCTGATGCAGCAGACAAAGCATTCCACAGTGATGCATTCCAAAAGTTTATGAAAGATAATGGATTAATTCCTGCTTTTAATAAATTAGAAGACTTTGCAGCATATGATAAAGGTACAATCGCCGACTATGAGGTAATTCTCAAAGAAGCCGGTTTATATAAGATGTCTAACTAAATAGGAGAGTGATGATGTTCCAAAAACACAAACCAGTTCCAGTAGTATTTATGGTTATTTCAGTGCTTTACTTCATATATGTTGTAAACATGGGATCTTCAACCATGATTGGAGATGAAATAGGGGGAGATCCCGGTGGGATGTTACTTCCTTTGGTGTTATCCATTTTCATGTTTATTTCCTCA
>CAZHNE010000046.1:8119-11784 GCA_964533775.1 uncultured Spirochaetaceae bacterium
TGGATGGGTAATCCGGCAGTAACGGTTTCATTAGTTCTTCTCATTGTTGCTATTTGGTTTATTATTTTTTCTAAAATTGGAAAAAAATGGTTTAAAAGCGGGGTAGCTAAAACCTCTCACGTGAATGCCTTTAAAGCAGGAATGTTGGCTGTTACTACAACAGAATTAGTGTATCTCATCTTTAGACAAATGTTTTTAGTTGAGCTCGTTCGTGGCTTGATAAATTGGTAGGGAAGGAGAAATAGTATGGAACTTGTATTAGAAGGATTATCTCAGATAGCAAATGTTAACACCATTTTATGGATGGCTATTGGTTCAGTTATAGGAATTCTCCTAGGAGCTTTACCAGGGTTATCAGCAACAATGGGTGTAGCTTTAATGATGCCAATTAGTTTTCAACTCCCTACGGCAACAGGTATTGGGCTTTTATTAGCCGTCTACTGTGGAGCAGTATCAGGAGCTTCAATTCCTGCAATTCTTTTAGGAATCCCAGGAAACCCTAACGCTATTGCAACTATTGAAGATGGACTGTTAATGACAAAGAATGGAAAGGCTGGTGAAGCCATCGGTGGAGCTGTAGTAAGTTCCTTTATTGGTGGAATTGGAAGTCTTATCATACTTATATTCTTTTCTCCTTTAATTGCTAAGCTTACTTTAGCTTTTGGTCCTGCAGAAAAGACAACTTTAGCATTAGTTGGCCTTGTAATTATTGCATCGGTTTCATCAGACAATATTTGGAAAGGACTTTTAATGGGAGCTTTCGGAATGGCTTTAGCATTCCTTGGTACAGATCCATTTAGTGGTCAGTTAAGAATTCCTTTTTCAGCATATTTATCTAAAACTCCATTAGCTAATGGCCTTGATTTAACTTCAACACTAATTGGTTTATTTGGAATTTCACAAGTATTTATTGAATTGAAAAAACCATTTGTTAAAGCTCAAAAGCTTGAGCCAATAAAAATAGATAAAGTATTTCCATCATTTAAAAAACTAATTTCGATGTGGAAAATTATTTTAAGTTCATTAGGAATTGGAACTATTGTAGGAGCAATCCCTGGTACAGGAGCTTCTATAGCTGTATTTATGGCCTATAACTCAGCAAAGACAATTACAGAAAATTCTAATGGAAAACTTGATAAACTTGGAACTGGCTCAATTGAAGGTATCGTAGCTCCTGAGGTTGCAAACAATGCAGTAACAGGTGGTGCTCTTATACCAGCTTTAGCTCTAGGTATACCAGGTGATGCCGCAACAGCTGTTTTAATTGGGGCTTTAATGATAAAAGGGGTAACCCCAGGTTTCCACCTATTCTCAACTAATATGTCCTTAGTATATGCAATATTTATGACTATGTTTATTGCTAATGTATTTATGGCAGTATTCCAACTGCTTGGAGTAAGAATATATCCTAAAATTCTTAGTGTACCGCAGCAAATGCTTTTACCTTTAATCTTAGTACTTTCTTTTATTGGAGCATATGCAATTGCTGGACAAGCTACTTCTGTAGGTATTTTTAACTTAGGAATAGCTTTAGCTATGGGATTTGTAGGTTATGCATTAAAGAGAGATGGATATCCAATTGCTCCTATTGTGCTCGGCCTTATCTTAGGTGGGATGTTTGAAGAGAATTTCCGTCGTGCAGTTAAACTTGCCGGAGGGAACTATTTTACATTCTTTACTAAACCTATTTGCTTATTCTTTATTGCATTATCAATTCTTTCAGTTGTGTTACCAATTATTGCAAAGAAAAGGAGTAAAAAGTAATGAAGATTCAATTTTTAGGATATGCGGAAAGTATTCAGCATTGTGATTCGAGTAATGTTTCATTAGTCGTCTCTGATACTGATGCAACTATTCTTATAGATGTTTCTGGAGCTCCTGTAATGGAGCTAAAGAAAGCTAATGTAGATCCTTTATCAATCTCTTTACTTTTACTTACTCACTCTCATGTTGATCATATTTATGCTTTGCCCTCTTTAATCCACCAACTTTGGCTGATGGGTAGAAAAGAGGCTTTGGTAATTCTTTCAAATTTTGAAACAATTAGTTTAGCTAGAAAGCTTTGCGATGTTTTTAATTTAAGTGAAAAGAAGAATATGTTTCCTATAGAGTGGAAAATTCTTGAAAAAGGAAAATATGAAAACCCTTTAGGGTCTTTATCACTTGAAGTTTTTCCAGTTAAGCATGGAGTTCCTACTATTGGATGTAGCGTTGATTCAGGAGACAAACGATTTGTCTACCTTTCTGATGGAACACCAACTTCTACTTATCCAAAGTGTGTTTACCATGCTGATATTTTAGTCCACGAAGCTGGTGGCTTAGCTGAGGATGAGAAAGTTTTAACCTCAAAGGGCCATAGTAGCTCTAGAGAGGCTGGAGAAACAGCAAGAAAACTAAAAGCTAAAAAACTATTTATTTGCCATGTAGAAGATGACAAAAATAAGATAGAGAACATGATAGATGAGGCGAGAGAAGAGTTTAAAAATACCTATTTACCTGCATTACATCAAGTTTATGAAATAGAATAGGTGAGTGTGTGACAAAAAATACACCTATAACTGCTATTTCTTTAGTGGCGTTAAATACAGTTGAAAAAGTTAAACAAATTATAAATGACTCTTCCCACAAATTAAAATTTGAGCTTTCTTATGAGATGACTCGCGAGACTCTTGAAACAATGCGACCACTTTTAAAAGAAAAGGTTGTTTCTGTTCACGCGGCTTGTCCTAATGTAGAGTTCTTCCCCAATTTAGCAAGTCATGATGAGAGTGTTTTAGAACAAAGCTTCAAAGATTTAGAAATGAGCTTAGATACTGCAAACTCCTTTGGAGCAAAAATTCTTGTAGTACATCCTGGATATGCTACAGATAAGGCAATTCCTTCTGATAATATAAAAAGAGAGCCAATATTAACAGGAGAAGAGTTTTTTCCTTTTGTTTTAAAAAAAGAAGGCTCTATTTGTCAAAAAGATTATACTATTTCCGATCAGTATAATCGGTATAAGAATCAAGCTTTGTCTAATTTAGAAATATTTGCATCTACCTGTAAGGAGCAGAATATTATCCTTGCTGTTGAAAATCTTAATCCTAGAGTAGGATATTTATTTCAAACTCCACATGAAATGCTGCACTTAGTAAAAAAAGTTCCCTCTTGTTCTATATGTCTAGATGTAGGTCATCTTTGGGTCTCATCCTGCTTGTATGGTTTTGACTTTATAGACGGATTAAAAAGAATTTTAGCAACTGGTAAAGTTGCTACAACTCATCTTCACAGTAATGCTTCCCGCCCTATAACTGAGGGGGAAGATTTATTATTGGAAGATAGTCACTCTTCATTAGAAAAGTATGGTTTTCCTTACAAAGAAGTAATTAAAGAAATTTACAAAGCTGGGGCGAATCTAGTTCTTGAAGTAAAAGAAAAACCTTTAGAAAATCACAATCTTTTAATGAATGAGTTAAAGCAATTAAAGAATTAATTAAACAAATCTTAATCCTTTAGAGGGAATAAACTTTTCTCTATTGTTGCACTTTTTCTAACAAAATTTTTAGTATATTTAAACTTAGAGCTTAACAATGTTTAAGCCTTTAAAAAGTTTAAATATAAAAATGGTTAAGCACACAATAAATATTAACGATAGTTTTAATAGATTTTAAATACTCAATTGT
>CAZHNE010000047.1:0-11746 GCA_964533775.1 uncultured Spirochaetaceae bacterium
TTTTTTTTCGAAAATAAAGTTTACGAAATCGATTTCTATATTTAAAGGCTAACATAGATTTGATGATTGTCAATTACGAAACATCGAAACTTTCGAAATAAATTCTATTAATTACATAACAACATTGTTTTCCTAATAGGAAGGGAGTTTTTAGGAAATTCTTTTTTTTATTTTGTTTTCTTGTAAGGAAATAAATTAAAGTAAATTTATAAATCAAGAAATAAGTGTTAAGCGGTTTAAAGACTTTAAGCTTAGAAACAAATTTTCTTACTATAAATTTAATTATAGAAACAAGTTTTAATGTAAAAAGCGAAATAATATTTCTAAAAAAGTACTTGTCTTATAATGTTCTTTTAATATTCATAAATTAATATTTTATGATATACTTTGCTATAATACACACTTGAGTTGTATGTAGCTACGTAATTCCTATATTGGAGGATTGGATGAATGATTACTTAACACAGGCAAATTCAAAAATAATTTACTTAATTGTAGGGGCTATTTTATTATTTGTTTGTATTTTCTGTTTCACCTTTATTGTTAGAAGTTATCGTGCAGGCTTAAAAATAGGTATGGATAAAACTATTTTAAAAAAAGCCGTAACATCTTCTGCAACTTTTACTGCTATTCCAAGTATTTCTATTTTACTAGGAGTACTAGCATTAGCTGGTAACTTGGGGGTTCCAGTAGCTTGGCTTAGGCTTTCTGTTATTGGTAACTTGCAATATGAAGCAACTGTTGCTCAAATAGCAGCTCAAGGGGTAGGGAAAACTTTAGACAGTTCTCTTTTATCAATGGATGACTTGGTTACTATTTTACTAGTTATGACTGTTGGTATAATTTGGGGTTGTTTATTAACTATATTTACTTTAAAAAAGTATACTCAAAAACTATCTCAAAGATCTATTAAGAATGTTGAAAGTAACAAACCTTCATTTGCTAATATAGCTATGGTAGCTATGTTTATTGGTTTATGTTCAGCGTTCTTAGGAAATTACGTAGCAGACTTAATTGTAAACGGTGCTTTAATCCCTGTTATAACAGCTGTTGTTTCAGCTTTAGTAATGGCATTGTTTGAATATTTAATTCACAAAAGAAATTACAAAGTGTTGGAATCTTTTTCACTTGCTTTATCTATGATATTTGCAATGATAGCGACTATAGTTTTTGCACAAGTATTGTAGGAGGAGAGAAGATATGAAAGATTCTAATTTTGATTATGATAAATATATAGATGATACTCATAAGTTTGGTAGGTTTTTTCTATCAGTTGGGGTTGTAGCTCTTTTATTAGCGCCATTTATTATTGCATCCCTTTTAAATGCACAAATAAATTATAAAGCTTTTGCAACAGCAATAACAAAAATACTATTAATATATATCCCTTCTTGTGTAGCTGAATACTTAATCTACGTTCCACTTCTTGGAATAGGCGGGGTTTATTTATCTTTCTTAACAGGAAACTTAACAAACCTTAAATTGCCTTGTGCTTTTAGTTCAAGAGAATTGGCTAAAACCACAGCAGGAACTAAGGAAGATGAAATAATAATGACATTATCTATAGCAACCTCAGCATTAACAACAATGCTTGTTATTGCTATTGGAGTTGTATTAATAGTTCCTCTTACTCCTGTTTTACAAAACCCAGTTATTAAACCTGCATTTGATAATGTACTTCCGGCTTTATTCGGAGCCTTAGGTTATCAATACTTTATCAAAGACTTAAAGTTATCAGCTTTTGCTATGGTATCAATGGTTTTAATTACTGTAGGAATACCATCATTAATTGGTGACACTGGAACAATGATTATTGTAATCGGTGCATTATCAATTGGTGCTTCATATTTATTATTTAAGAGAAAAAATAAGGAGAATTAATAATGAAAAAAAGAGAAGATTTATATAGTTCAAAACTTTCTAAAATGATACAAGTTGAAACTATTTCAATTTATAATGTTAGACAAAAAGAAAAGTTTGAAAAATTCCATGAGGTTCTTAGAGAACTTTTTCCTAATGTTTTTAAAACTTGTGAAGTTGTTAATATTGAAGAGTCTTTATTATTCAAATGGGCAAGTAAGAAACCAAAAGGCGACCCTGTATTGTTTATGAGTCATCAAGACGTTGTTGAAGCAACAGGAGAATGGAAACATCCCCCCTTTAGTGGAAAAGTTGAAGATGGCGTTATTTGGGGTAGAGGCACTGTTGATACTAAAGCAGATTTATTTTGTATATTTCAATCCATTGAAGAGTTAATCAGTGAAGGCTTTGATCCACCAACAGATGTTTATATAGCTTCTTCTTGCGGAGAAGAAGTCTTAGGGGACGGAGCTATAAAAACATGTAAATATTTAAAAGATAATAATGTTCGCTTACGCTTTATCATTGATGAAGGTGGAATGATAGTAGAAGAGCCAATGGCTGGAGCTAAAGGCCGTTATGCTATGATAGGTTGCTTAGAAAAAAGCACTGGAAACTATAAGTTTATAGCAAGAAGTGAAGGCGGACACGCTTCAGCTCCTCCTAAAAACACTCCAATAGAGAGGTTAGCTAATTTTATTAGTTACTATCAAAAACACAATCCTACTAAATCGAAAATGAACGATGTAACAGCTGAAATGTTAACTAGACTTGGCAAAACAACTCCTGGTTTAATTGGATTTCTTATGCGACACGCTAGAGGGTTTGCTCCCTTGTTATCTATTGTAGTTCCAAAAGTTAACACCCTCGGAGCTGCTATGTTTAAAACAACAGTTGCTTTTACTACTGCAAAAGGAGCGAACGGCTTAAATGTTCTTCCAGAAGAAGCTTATGTAACTGCTAATGTAAGATTCATTAACCACCAAGGTCCTGATGAAATGACAAGAATACTTACAAATATGGCTAAAAAATTTGATGTTGAAGTTGAAGTTTTAAACAAAGCAGGAGAATGTCAAATTGTTGATTATACTACTGATGAGTTTAAACTACTTGAAAGTATTATAGGTGAAAACTGGGATGATGTTACTCCTTGCCCTTATACTTTAACCGGTGGTACAGATGCCAGACATTACACTCCAATATGTGATAATATCTTTAGATTTGCACCCTTAGAAATTAACCATCAACAGTTAAACTCTGTTCACGGTTTAAATGAAAACATTTTTACTAAAACTTTGCCTAAAGGTGTCGATTTCTACAAAATGATTTTACATAAAATAAAATAATAAGTATTTTTATTATTGTTATTAATGGCTCTCACAATAAATGTGGGAGCTTTTTAATAGGAAAAAATGTAATATATCAGCGGTTGCAAATGCAACAGACTGTTTTTTCTTTAATTTATAATATACAGTTAGAAAAAGTAAAAGAGGACTATAATGAAAATAAAGCAGACAGACTTTCTTTATGATACAATAAACAACTATCCACAAACTAAGGATTTTTTTATTGTTAATGGAGTAAAGCAAGTAGAAAATGATAAGTTAGTCTCTACCTTAGGAAAAAAGGTAAGATTAGAAACTTTAATCAAATCGAAGAAGCTAAATAAAGAACTATTTTTAGAAGAAATAAATAACCTTATTGATAATAAAGAGGTTGATTCAACCTTGTTCCAAGCTGAAAAGAATGAAAGTGCCGATATTAACATATCAGGTGTTTTGCCTTGCCCTGTTAGAATTCCTTTGCTAGAAGCATTTGAAAAGTGGTTAGATGAAACTGGAAAGAGAGATGAGGTTAACTTTGAATTAAAGGCTGCATCAATGGGAGTTGATTGGCTAAAAGACAATATGGATGAAGATACATTATCTGATGTGTTTTTATCAGCTGGCTTTGATTTATTTTTTGACGATAAATATATGAATAAATATAAAAAGAAGAATGTTTTTAAAGATTTAATTCCTTTTGACAAATATAACGAAGATTTCGATAATGATTATATATCTTTAAAAGACCCTGATGGGGACTATTCAATAATCAGTGTTGTTCCCGCAGTATTCTTATTTAATGAAGATGTTCTTAACGGTAGAAAACCACCACAAACTTGGAAAGAGTTAATCAGTGGAGAATACGATAACAGTGTTAGTTTGCCAATTGGAGACTTTGATCTCTTTAATGCAATTTTATTAAATATTTATAAACAGTTTGGAATTGATGGGGTTAGAAGACTTGGTAAAACATTATTAGTTGATTTACATCCTTCTCAAATGGTTAAATCTCATACTGCTAGTGTTAATCCTGCAGTTACAATAATGCCATATTTCTTTACTAAGATGATTAGATTCGCAGGACCTATGAACGTTGTTTGGCCAAAGGACGGTGCAATTATTTCTCCAATTTTTATGTTAACAAAAGCTAAAAAAGAAGAAAAAATTAAAGATATTGCTCAGTTTTTTGCATCTAAAGAAGTAGGTGTAATATTAAGCGATTTAGGCTTGTTCCCATCTACTCATCCTGAAGTTGATAATAAAATAGATAAAAACAGAAAATACATGTGGTTAGGTTGGGACTATATAAAAGAAAATGATATTGGTAGTATTTTAGAAACATGTATGAGCGAGTTTGATAAAGCAAGCAAGGAGCAAGTATGAATTTAATTACAATTTCCGGACCTCCTTCATCAGGAAAAACATCAGTTATTGTTAAAACAATTGATGCTTTAAAACTTCGTAACTTAAAAGTGGGAGTTGTAAAGTTTGACTGTTTATATACTGACGATGATATTTTATATAAGAAATTAAACATTCCTGTGAAAAAAGGATTATCTGGTTCATTATGCCCAGACCATTACTTTGTATCCAATATAGAAGAAGTAACACAATGGGGAATAAAGTTAGGTCTTGATGTTTTAATAACTGAATCAGCGGGGTTATGTAATAGGTGTTCTCCATACATTAAAGAGATTAAGGCTATTTGTGTAATTGATAATTTATCAGGAATTAATACTCCTAAGAAAATTGGTCCTTTACTTAAAGCTGCAGATATTGTTGTTATTACAAAAGGGGATATCGTCTCTCAAGCAGAAAGAGAAGTATTCGCTTCAAGAGTAAGACAAGTTAATCCTAAGGCAATAACTATGAATATTAACGGTTTAACTGGCCAAGGAGCTTTTGAACTGTCTACTTTAATCTTAGATGATAAACCAATTACAACAGTAAAGGGAAAAGAATTAAGATTCTCAATGCCAAGTGCATTATGTTCTTACTGCTTAGGTGAGAGAAGAATAGGCGATGATTACCAGCTAGGTAATGTTAGAAAAATGGATTTAGGTGAATGATGAACAAAGAAGATTTTTTAAAGCTAACTATAGATGAAGTTATAAAAGAATATCCTTTTATGAAAGATTTCTTTAATGAAAGTGATTTGTTGATTGAAGATTATAATGAAAGTCTAAAGACAATTATTGATAAATTTAGTGAACAAGAGTTAGAAGACAATGCAATTGATAAAGATCTAATCCTTAATAACTACTTTGAATACTTTCAGCAAATGTTAGACTTCTTAGGAATAGAAGATAACAAGGTTGAAAGCTTGACAATTATGAAAGGCCATGACAAAAAAGGCAATAAAGAAGAGTTTGACTTAACAATTAAAGTAGGTGAAATAATTGCAATTGTTGGACCCACTGGTTCTGGGAAAAGCAGATTGCTCGCAGATATTGAATGGATTGCAGATAGAGATACTCCAACTGGAAGAAAGATTTTAATTAATGACAAAGAAGCAGATAAAAAGTGGAGATTTTCTTCAGGCAATAAAATAGTTGCTCAATTATCACAAAACATGAACTTTGTTATGGATTTAACTGTAAAGGAATTTCTAGAGCTACATGCAAATAGTAGATTAGTTGAAGATGTAGATAATGTAGTAATTAAAATAATTGAAGAAGCAAACTTTTTAGCAGGAGAATCTTTTGACTTAGATACACCAATAACTAGTTTATCGGGCGGTCAATCTAGAGCTTTAATGATAGCAGATACAGCAATATTGTCAAAATCACCGATTGTATTAATTGATGAAATTGAAAATGCGGGAATAGATAGGAAGAAAGCATTAGCTCTATTAGTAAAAGAAGAAAAAATTGTTTTAATGGCAACTCATGATCCCTTATTAGCCTTAATGGCTGACAAAAGAATAGTAATTAAAAACGGTGGAATTCATAAGATAACTCATACTAATAGTGAAGAGAAAGTGATGTTGGACAAGTTAGAGAGAATAGATAAATTTTTAATGGAAAAAAGACAATTAATAAGACTTGGTCATTCAATTGAAATTGATTCATTACACATAGACTAAGAGGAGAAATATATGCATGACGGATGTTCAGGAAAATTTGAAAGCGGTCAAGAAACTTTAAATAAGGTTAGAATGATGGGATACTCAAAAGTACATATTCCGTTTCCCCTAACAATAGAGTGTGAATGTGGTAATACGTTTAAAATGGAAACTTTTGAGGATAAATGTGATGGCTGTCAAACTACATATGCTGTTACCCCTTGTCACTCATTTAGTGCAGAACACGTAGTAGCAGTTCGCAATTAAAGATTATGTATTTTTAATATCAATTTTTGGTGGGTTTAGCCAATTGCCTTTAAAATAATAAATAATAAAGGTAATTGCGCTTAACGACCAAGTAACAGGGTAAGCTGAGAAGACTATTCGAATATCGTATAAAAACAATAAAGCGATTTTGATGTAAGAAACTCTAAATACACACCAGAAAAGAAGCATTACAGCCATAGGGATAACAGATTTCCCAGCACCCCGATATATTCCAGCCATTGTATGTGATATGGCTAATTGGAAGAAGAAAAAAGCTGTTACTCTTGCCTTCATTACACCAATTTCTATTACAGAGGGATCATTTGTAAATATTAGCATTAACTTTGGAGCAAATATAAATATAAAAACTCCTATTAGTTGAGATAATACTACTGATGAAACTACTCCAAATTTAGTACCTTTTTTAACTCTTTCAATTTCACCAGCTCCAATATTTTGACCAGTAAATGTTGTCATTGCCATAGCAAAACTAGTAACTGGAATAAAAACAAATCCTTGAATTCTCATCATAGCCCCATTTCCTGCCATTGCGATTGGACCAAAAACATTTATGCTAGACTGAACAAAAACGTTAGCTATTGAGATTACAGAGTTTTGAATTCCTGAGGGAATACCCACAGCTAAAAATCTTTTTAATAATGGTATATTTAATCTTATTTCTTTAATGTTTACTCTATAAACATCCGTTGTTGTTAATAAAACTCTATAGGCTAATAAAGCACTAATTGATTGGCTAATTATTGTAGCAAAAGCAACACCCTCAATACCCATATTGAAATATATTACAAAAACTAAGTCTAAAATAATATTTAGTATTGATGAGATAATTAAGAAATACAACGGCCTTTTACTGTCTCCCATAGCTTGAAGAATCCCATTGGCACTATTAAAGAGTATCAAAGAGATTATACCAAGGAAGAATATTTGTACATAAGTTGTTGCTTCTTGTAAGACCGAAGGTGGAGTTTTCATTAAAATTAAAATTTTAGGGGCAATATAATATCCAAGAACAGTTAAGAATAATCCGCTAATAAGAGCAAATGCAACAGTAGTGTGAACAGCCTTTTGTACCCCTTCATAATCCCTAGATCCAAAAAGATTAGATATTACGACACCCACTCCCATGAAAATACCAGTAAAAAAACCAACTATTAAAAAAATTAAAGAGCCGCTAGAAGTAATTGCAGCAAGAGCTTCACTTCCTACGTATTTTCCAAGAACAATAGTGTCAATTATCATATATAATTGTTGAAATAGATTGCCTAAAAAAACAGGAAAAGCAAAAAATATTATATTTTTGCTGATGGATCCTGAAGTCATTCTTTTTGTAGTAGTTTTCATTGTTAATTTAACCGTATCTTATTAAAGATTTATAGTAAAGATGGATTTCTTAAATTAAGAAAAAAAATCCATATGCCTAAACTTAAACATATGGATTTAATGAATAATGGGTCAATAAATTACACAAATAGTGAAATAATAAATACAATTATAATTGTTGCAATTCCCATTGCAGCTGTAACACCAGTTTGGCATTTATAAGCTTCTCTTGTGTTCATATCACTAAATTGAGATACAACCCAGAAGTATGAGTCATTTGCATGAGATACTGTCATAGAGCCAGCTCCAATTGCCATAATTACTAATACTTTGGCGATTTCACTATCAAAGCCAAGAGTGCTCATTAGAGGTGCTACCATAGCTGAAGTTACAATCATTGCAACTGTAGAGGCACCCATTGCTGTTTTTAATAAGGCAGCAATGATGAAAGGTAAAAATACGCCAATGTTTAAATTTAGTAGTGAACCTGCTAAAGCATCCGCTATTGGAAGAGATTTTAAAATTGCACCAAAAGCACCACCAGCTCCAGTAATAGCTAAAATTCCAGCTGCGTTTGTAATACCTTGTGTAACCCAACTAAGCTTATTAGGTTTTTCAGAAACAGGTATTAAAGTTACAGAAATACCAATACCAATAAGTAAAGCAACAACTGGGTCACCAATAAAGGAGACAAAAGTTGCAAATCCATTAGCTCCAAAAGGATGGGAAGGAAAATCTGCTATTGATTTAAATGCAATTAAAATAATTGGTACTACAATAGGTGCAAAAGAATGTAATGCGGAAGGAAGTTTTCCATATTTTTCTTGTAGTTCTTCAACTGTATTTTCAGGATTAGGATCTATATTAACTTTAGAAGCAATTCTTGTAGCGTACCATAAACCTACAAGTGTTGCAGGAATCGATACTATCAAACCAATACCTATTGTTAAACCTAAATTAGCATTTAAAGTTCCTGCCATAGCAATAGGACCTGGTGTTGGAGGAACTAAACAGTGAGTTGCATACAATCCAGCTGATAAAGCTGTGGCAAGGACTGCTAAACTTTTATTACTTTGATCTGCAAGAGCTCTTGCTATTGGAGATAAGATAACGAATCCAGAATCACAGAAAACAGGGATACCTGTTACATATCCAGTAGCCGCCATAGTTAAAGCTGATTTATCTTTTCCAACTAAACGCAAAATGGAGTTAGCCATAGTTAGAGCAGCTCCTGTTTTTTCCAATATTGTTCCGATTATTGTACCTGCTATAATAACAATACCGATAGCACCTAAGATGCTTCCGAACCCATCTTTTACAATATTAATGACAGAGTGGATTTCTATTCCGGTAAGAATACCAACTAATATTGATATTACAGTAAGAACTATAAACGGATGAATTTTCAATTTGCTAATGGCTAAAACCATAACAATAACTGCTAGAATGATCACGGAAAACATATAAATACCTGACATTCTTTTTACCCCCTATAAAATATCGACTTTAGTCGATTTTGTTGAATGTATAATGGCTCTAAAAAAGTAGGAAATTGTAAAAGAATTACAATTTTCAAGATTAATGAGCTCAAGAAGTTTATTTACTCTATAAATACAAGTGTTTTTATGAATGTTGAGTGAGTTTGCTATAGATTGAATTTTTCCGTTATAAATTACATACGCCTTTAGTGTTGGATAAATCCAAAAAGAATCTGCTTTATCTATTTTAGTTTTCATAGATTCAATATAAGGGGTTAAGTAATCTCTTGAGTTTGTATCAAAAGCTAGGAGAACTAAATCATCGAAGTTGTTTCCGTTATAAGATATTCTTTCATAAGGTAGTGATAAGAGTGCCTTTGTTATACGAAGAGAATCATTTAAATCATCTATTTTTAATATAGTAGGGCTAAAGGCTAACTTTTTTAAATTGTATTTACTAATAGCTTTAATAAAAGCTTCTTTCTTTATAGTTTTATTTGAATCGCTTTTTAGTAGCAAAAAGTAAGAAGGGTACACTAGTAAAATATCTGTGTTTCTATTAATTGAACCTTCGGTTTTTAATATTTGGACAACTTTCTCATAAGTCAAAGAAGTGTCTCTAAAAGAGAACAAGATAGCTTGAATAGGAAATGTAATTGAGATTGCTAATGCATCGACTACATCAAAAAATTCATTAAGACAGTTTTTAGAATAAATTATTTCATTTAAGTTTGATCTAAGAGCAAGTCGTCGCTGTTCTTTTTTGCTGTACTCAGCTTGGTCTAAAAATAAAGAAGTACTTATGCTAAGAAGTCGAGCTGTTTGCTTAATTTCATCTGGATTGCCAAAAATGCCAATAACTGCAATTGCTTTACCCTTCTTTATTATAGGTATATTTACTCCTTGTTTAACTCCTTCAAACTTTTTAACTTCCTCTGGATAAATGTGGACTTCTCTTTTTTCTTTTATTGCCATAAAAGCGCCTGAGT
This sequence comes from uncultured Spirochaetaceae bacterium, assembly GCA_964533775.1. GTDB lineage: Bacteria > Spirochaetota > Spirochaetia > Sphaerochaetales > Sphaerochaetaceae > Pleomorphochaeta. The sequence goes on from CAZHNE010000047.1 coordinate 10,325, forward strand.
GAAAGGTTCCGACCCTTTTCTCATCGCTACTAGCAATTATTATTCCTTTTTCATCCATTAAGTTGACGGTGTTAGGAGCAACAATTGAAGCTGTTTTATCAATTATTTGCTTGGCAATAGACTTTAAGCTCATACTATTATTATATCTCCTGTAGCTACATTATTAGCTTCTAAAGCAATTTCTTCTTGCAATATGTTAGTGATTTCTTTTCCACTACAATGACAAAGGAAAGTTTTTTTAATTCCTAATTTTAGTAGTTCATTTTTAGTTAGAATAAGTTTCTCTTTAGTTGATTCATTTAAATGAATCCCTCCGATTACTGTATCTACTTTTAAACTAAATTGTTCATTAACGCTTTTAATAATTGATAAGATGCCTCTGTGTGCACAACCTACAAATAAAGTTAAACCATCTTTTCTTTTTTTAACTACAACTATTTCATCTCTAAAGTTGTCTTTAGTTAAATTGTTTAATTCACCATGAACAAATCTGTTAGGAATAGTTTCATGATTATAGTGTTGTTTAAAATTAGTTACCAAAAATAAGGAATCATCAATTTGCACTTTATTGTCTATTTCATTTATCTTTATATCTTTCTTTTCTAAAAAGTCTCTGTCAAAACCACATCCGAGATACGTAATTGTACTTTTTTCTATTGCATACTTTGGTTTAAAAAAATCTTTTCCAACATAAAGGTTATTTATGCTTTGCTTTTCAAGAAAACTTAATAAGCCGCTACAATGATCGTAATGACTATGGGATAATATAACTGATTTCACATCTGATAAATCGACATTCATCAGCTTAGCATTAGAATAAAAAAGCCCTGTTGATCCTAAATCAAATAAATACTTATTATTGTTTGTTTCAATGAGCATTGAAAGACCATGCTCAATAGAAGTTGACTTAAGTTCACTCTTTGTGTTTTCTAGTAAAATAGTACATTTGTCCATAACCTATATGTTTTCCTCTCTTATTATTCATTATAACTGAGAAAATAAGTAAAACAATTGTACTAAAGTACAAAAAACTACAATGTTATTTTGTATAACTATGTAAATGTACTAGAGAAACAATAAAAAACTATTCTAAGTTTTAAATTTAGAATAGTTAGGAGTAAAAATTATTAAAAGAAGAATAAATATAATTGGGATGAATAAACATCCCAATTATATAAACTATGATTTTTTGGATTTACTAGTATTTTTTCTCATTTTATACCAATTTGTATTAGTTATAAATGTAATTGCAATAACGATAATTAATATTAAAGCTACTGGTCTAGTTAAGAAAGGCTTTATTGATCCCTCTGATACCATAAGACCACGTCTTAAGTTGGAATCAGCCATATCACCTAATATTACTCCAATTACAAGAGGAGGCACTGGGAAGCCGTATTTTACTAAGTAATAAGTGATAAC
>CAZHNE010000048.1:0-11173 GCA_964533775.1 uncultured Spirochaetaceae bacterium
AACTAAAAAATCCTCTTTTCAACTGGAGAGCAAATTATGCTTGGAAATATAAGTATATTAAATATTTAGGTAATTCAAAATCATTATTTATAAAAAAAGGTGTTGCAAAAATAATCTTGCAGCACCGACAGTTTTAATAAAATAACTCAACTTTTACAGTTTCTTTTACATCTGTATAAGGAACTATGTTTCCTTTAAGCGGTTTTCCATCTACAAAAAGGCCCAATTTATTATTAGTTTTCTTTTTGACTTCAATATAATAAGTTTTATTTCTATAACGACGAATTGCACTGAAGTTTTTAATGTGTTCTGGAAGGCATGGATCAATTTTTAATCCTTCAAATTCTGGAATAATTCCAAATAAACCTTGACTTAATGCTACAAAACTCCACGCTGCAGTTCCTGTTAACCAACTGTTTTTTGCCTTGCCATAATATTGAGCATCTCTTCCTGCAATAGTCTGACTATAAACATAAGGTTCTGTTTGATGAATTTCACTTTTATCTTCTAAATATGCTGGGCATGTTCTTTTATAAATGTCAAAAGCATTATCGGCATCTTTTAATTTAGAATAAGCCATTACTATCCAAGTATTATTATGGCAAAATACAGATCCATTTTCTTTATAACCAGGAGGATAGCTAGAAATTTCTCCTAATTTAAGTTGATATGTAGAATAACAAGGGTTTAAAAGTTCAACACCATAATCATTTAAAAGATATTTTCTAGTAGACTTTAATGCTTTTTTACCAAAGCCTAACTCTTCACCAATTCCAGCCATTGTACAAAAGCCTTGAGGTTCAATAAAAATTTTGCCTTCTTCACATGTTTTTGATCCAATTGGATCACCAAATGCATCATAAGCTCTTGTAAACCAATCTCCATCCCAACCGTGTTTAATTACTGCTTCATTAACTAAAGAAATATAATTTTGAACTTCTTCAATTTCATCAAGTTTGTTAAATTGTTTACATAGTTCAATATATTCTTTTCCGTACTTTATAAACATTCCAGCAATAAATACACTTTCTGCTTTTTTTGAATCAAAGTTGCTACACGTTTGAAAACTTTCACTAGGATTTTCAGAAAAGCAGTTTAAATTCAAACAATCATTCCAGTCTGCTCTTCCAATTAAGGGTAAATTATGGGGCCCAAGATTGTTTATAGTAAAATATATGCTTCTTTTTAAATGCTCAAAAAGGGTTTTTTCACTTGATTTAATATTGTTAAAAGGCACAAGAGTTGAAAGAATGTTTAAATCTCCAGTTTCTTTTATATAACTAGAAACACAAGCAATTAACCAAAGTGGGTCATCATTAAATCCTGAACCAATATCAGCGTTTCCTCTTTTTGTTAAAGGCTGGTATTGATGGTAACAACTACCATCTTCAAATTGTATGCTAGCTATATCAATTATACGCTCTCGGGCTCGACTTCCAATCAAATGAACAACACCAAGTAAATCTTGACAACTATCTCTAAAGCCCATTCCTCGACCAGTTCCAGATTCAAAATAACTAGCACTTCTACTTAAATTGAAAGTTGCCATGCATTGATATTGGTTCCAAATGTTTGCCATTCGGTTTAACTTCTCATCTTTGCTATTAATTGAAAAGTTAGAAAGAATATTTTTCCAATAGTTTTTAATTTCATTTAAGGCTGCATCAACTTTATCAACTGAATTAAATTTTTTTATTAAATTGTTAGCACTTTTTTTATTAATAACATTTGGGCTAATGAATTTTTCATTTTGTTTATTTTCAATATATCCAAGCATAAAAATAAGCGTCTTTGATTCTCCGCTTGCTATTTCAATATTGAGTTGGTGACTAGCTATCGGAGAGTCTCCACTAGCAATACTATTGAAACTTTTACCTCTTAGGATAGCGGCAGGGCAATCCCATCCATTATAAGAGCCTAAGAAAGTACTTCGATCCGTATCAAATCCATCTATATTTTTATTAACAGAGAAGAATGCATAATGATTTCTTCTCTCTCTATATTCTGTTTTATGATACAGAGTAGAACCCTCTATTTCAACTTCTGCAATATTTAAATTTCTCTGAAAATTATTAGCATCATCGACAGCATTATATAAACACCATTCTAACAGACTAAAGATTTTAAAGTTTTTAGTTTTATTTGAATTGTTTGTGAAAGTGAGTTTGTGTATTTCGCAGTTTTCTTTAATAGGAACAAAAGCTGTTAGTTGTGTTTTAAGGTTGTTCAGTGAGGAAGTAAATTGTGAATAACCTAAACCGTGTCTACATTCATAAAAATCCAGTTCTGTTTTTACTGGTTGCCATGCAGGGTTCCAGATTTTATCATTTTCTTTTATGTAATAATATCGTCCACCAAAATCATTAGGGACATTGTTATATCTATAACGTGTAAGCCTTCTAAGTTTTGCGTCTTTATAAAATGTATAGCCACCAAGTGTATTGGATATTAGTGAAAAAAAACTATCGTTTCCTAAATAATTTATCCAAGGTTGAGGTGTTCTAGGTGTTTTTATCACATATTCCATATTTTCATCGTCAAAGTTTCCAAAGTTCACTGCATTTCTCCCAAATATTAAAAAATTATAATACTAAATCGATTTCGACCTTTTATTAAAGTTATACCATAGTTAAGGGTTTTGTAAAGTTGTTTCTAGTTTATTTTTTATGAGAACCACTTTTTTGTTATAAAACCTTTCATATTTGTATAAAAAAGTTAAATATTTAGTTGTTTTTAACAAATAAAATAAAGTTCTTGACATATTGTAAAAACCATTCAATACTTAAGTTATAGATATCGAAATCGATATAGTAAAACGAAGGATATTAAATTGGTTACATTAAAAGATATAGCAGAAGTTGCTGGAACTTCAAAATCAACAGTTTCAAAGGCCTTGAATGGTCAAAGTGATGTAAGCAAAAATACTGCTGAAAGAATTATAGGCATTGCACAAAGTTTAGGATATTTACCTAATTCAGCTGCTCGATCATTAAAAACTAATAAAACTTTAAATTTAGGTGTTCTTTTTGTTGATAAAACTTCTAGTGGACTAAGGCATGAATACTTTTCAGGGATGCTGGAGAGCATAAAAACGACTGCAGAGCGTAAGGGCTATGATATTACTTTTATTAGCAAAAACCTAGGTAATAGAAAAATGGGTTTCTATGAGCATACAAAGTATAGGGGATGTGATGGAGTTGTGATAGCTAGTGTTGATTTTACTGATCCTGATGTAATGCGTCTTGTGAATAGTGAAATACCTACAGTAACAGTTGATTATGTTTATGATAGAAGCACATCAATTCTTTCAGACAATGTGGACGGAATGAAACAAATAGCAGAATATCTGTTTTCTCAAGGACATAGAAAAATTGCAGTAGTTCATGGGGAAAACACTTCAGTTACTCAAAAAAGAATGGCCAGTTTTAGAAATTCTTTTAAGCAACTAGGGGTTGAAATAGATGAATCTCTTATTAAAGAAGCTAGATACCATGATCCAAAATTAAGTGCTATAGCAACAAAAGAATTACTTAGTCTAGAAGATAGACCAACATGCATAGTTTATCCAGATGACTTTTCTTATATTGGTGGAATGAATGTTATTGAAGAGTTTGGTTTAAAAATTCCTAAAGATATAAGTGTTGTTGGATATGATGGAGTTTTATTAAGTCAAACGCTTAGACCCAAACTAACTACTTATAAACAGGATTCTGATGAAATTGGAAAAATAGCAGTTGAGAAATTGATTGCAGAAATAGAAGAGCCATCTTTACATTTACCTGAAATTATTATAGTTACAGGAAAATTGCTTAAAGGTGGGACCGTAAAGGAAATTTAATTATTTATATCATATATTTGGAGGTAAAAATATGAAAAAGTTTTGTTTAATTTTTTTGGCAATGATTGCATTGTCATCAATGGTATTTGCTCAAGGTACAGGAGAAGTTTCTTCTGTAGAAGAAGGAAAAGTTTTTAACATTTATTGTTGGAATACAGAATTCCAAGATCGTTTTACAGACTATTTTGAAGCTGAAGGATTAGTTCCTGAAGGTGTAGAAGTAAATTGGATTATCACACCTAACGCTGATAATGCTTATCAAAATAAGCTTGATGAAGCTCTTCTTGCACAAAAAAATGCAAATGTAGATGATAAGGTTGATATATTCTTAGTTGAAGCTGACTATGCTTTAAAATATGTTGATACTGATTATTCATTAGATGTTATCAACGAAGTTGGAATAAGTGAATCTGATGTTTCTGGTATGTATAAATACACAAAAGATATTATGACAGATTCTAAAGGAAACCTTAAAGGTCTTTCTTGGCAAGCTTGTCCTGGTGGATTTATGTACCGTCGCTCAATAGCTAAAGATGTCCTTGGAACAGATGACCCTGAAGTAGTTCAAGAATATTTGGATAATTGGGATAAGTTTGACTCTGTTGCTGCTAAAGCAAAAGACAAAGGCTATTATATGCTAAGTGGTTTTGATGATGCTTTCAGAGTATTTAGTGATAATACAGAAAAACCTTGGGTTGATGAAAACTCTAAAATTACTGTTTCAAATTCAATTAAAAGTTGGATAGAACAAACTAAGACTTATACAGATTTAGGCTATAATAACAAAGCTAACCTTTGGTCAGCAGAATCTTGGGCTGGTGCGGCTAAAGATGGTAAGGTATTTGGTTACTTTGGTCCTGGTTGGTTTGTAGATTTTTCTTTAGCACCTGCTACTTTAGATGATCCTGAAGGACCAAAAGAGCTAGGAAATGGTAGTTATGGTGATTGGGCATTGTGTAAAGGTCCTCAAGGCTTTAGTTGGGGCGGATCATGGTTATGTGTTGCAGAAGGTAGTGATAATATAGAATTAGCAAAAAAAGTTTTACATAAACTAACTTGTGATAAAGATACTTTAGTTGCAATTGCAAAAGACATGGGTGACTTTACAAATAATGAATTAGCAATGCAAGAAGTAGCTGTAAGTGACTATCAAAATACATTCTTAGGTGGACAGAATCATATTTCACAATTCTTAGATTCTGCTACATCAATTGATAGAAGCACTATGACTGCTTATGATCAAGGTATGAATGAATCATTACAAGGTGCATTTGCTGATTATTTCAACAAAAATGTTACTGAAGAAGAAGCGTATAAAAATTTCTACACAATGGTAATGGAAAAATATCCTAACTTAAAAAAATAGAAAATTGTGAGGTTTGAATTTTGGAGCAAGATAACAAATCTTGCTCCAATTAAATTGAGGAGACGAAAATGAATAAAAGCCCTTTGTTAAAAAAAAGGAAGCTTGCTAAAAAAAATAAATCAGTTAATTATTCTAAATGGGGATATTTTTTTATCATGCCCTTTTTTGTAGTATATATAATATTTTCTCTAATTCCTTTGGTTTCTACTTTTTATTTTAGTTTCTTTGAAAACTATAGAATTGGTTTATCTGAAGTAGGGCCCAATTTTGTTGGCTTGGAAAATTATAGAACAATTATTTTTGAGACGGAAGTTCCACGATTTGCTTATAATACTTTTATTATTTGGATAATAGGTTTTATACCACAACTCGTTATTGCTTTACTTTTTGCTGTATGGTTTACAAGTGACCGTCTAAATTTGAAAGCTCAGCAATTTTTTAAAACTGTTATTTATATGCCTAACCTGATAATGGCTAGTGCTTTTGCAATGTTATTTTTTACATTGTTTGCAGACTCTGGTCCAGTTAACCAAATATTGGTTTCTTTGAATTTTGTGCAGGAACCAATAAGATTTATGACTAAAACAGGAACTACACGTTCATTAATTGCAGCTATGAACTTTTTAATGTGGTTTGGTCATACAACACTTTTACTTATGGCTGGTATTATGGGAATTGATAAAAGTCTTTTTGATGCTGCATATATTGATGGTGCTTCATCATCTAATACTTTCTTTAAAATAACACTTCCTCTTCTTAAACCTATATTTGTTTACTCACTAATGACTTCAATGATTGGTGGAATTCAAATGTTTGATGTTCCTCAAATTTTAACAAATGGTTCTGGAAGTCCTAATCGAACTACAGAAACGTTAATTATGTATTTGAATAATCACCTTACTAGTAAAAACTATGGTGTTTCAGGTGCATTATCTGTTTTAATTTTTATTGTAACAGCTTTTCTAGGAATATTTGTTTATAAATCTCTTATGAGAGAAAATTCAATTGTTGGAGGTAGTAAATAGTTATGAAAAATAAAATTAGACCTATAGAATATGATTATAAAAAGGGGCTTAAGATTAATAGATTTTTTTGCTATTTCGTGCTTATCCTCCTTTGTTTGATTTGTTTATTTCCATTTGTTATTTTGCTTATTAACTCATCAAGATTGAATTCAGAAATCCAAAAGGGTTTTACACTAATTCCAGGACAATACTTTATAAGAAATGGTAAAAATCTTTTATCAGATAAAAATATTCCAATTATAATGGGAATTAGGAATAGTATCTTTATATCCTCTTGTTCTGCAATTTTATCAGTGTATATTTCTTCAATGACAGCATTTGGTATTTATATGTATAATTTCAAGCTAAAAAAGTTTGCATTTAGTTTTATAATGTTAGTTATGATGGTTCCAGCTCAAGTTTCAGCTCTTGGTTTTTTAAAGCTTATTACACGTTTAGGTTTTATGGATACTTTTTATCCATTGATAATTCCAGCAGCAGCAGCTCCAATTGTTGTGTTTTTTATGATTCAATACATGCAGAGTGTATTACCTTTTGAAATTGTTGAAGCTGCCAGAGTTGATGGCTCTAATGAATTTTTTACCTTTAACAGAATTGTAATTCCAATCTTGAACCCAGCTATTGCTCTTCAAATGATTTTTAGCTTTGTAGGAAGTTGGAATAATTATTTTATGCCTGCTTTGGTAATAAATTCAAAGAATAAAAAAACAATACCAATTTTAATTGCTCAACTTAGAGGAGCAGATTACATGAAATTTGATTATGGAAAGGTATATATGCTTATTTTTGTGGCAATTATTCCATTAGTTATTGTTTATTTGTTTTTATCTAGGTTTATTATTCAAGGGGTTACTCTTGGGAGTGTAAAGGGATAGATATGAAGTTTTTAAAACAGTTCTTATTTGTTATTATTGTTGTTTTAATTAGCTCTTGCAGTTCCTATGTGACACCTGAAACTATCGAATTGACACAAGCTGATGTTGACGCTATTTCATCAGATAAAACAGACAAAATTGCTAATTATTTAAATACTGGTATTAATTTTATCGAAAATGGAGACTTTTCTGATTCATCAAAGAACTGGGGATCTTTTTTTGAAGGTGGTAGTGGTAATATTTCTTATCTTTACAAACGAGCCGATTTAAAAATTAACTCAACAGGTGCAGTAACTCATGGGTTTCAATTCTTTTATGATGGTTTTCGTCTTATTAATAGTGGGCACTACATATTAACGTTTAAAGCTTCTAGTACAGAAAAAAAAGATATTGAAGTGCGCTTTCAATTAAATGGTGGCGATTATCGTGCTTATAAAACACAACAAATTACTATTGATGAAAATCAAAGAGAATATACTGTTGATTTTATAATGGAAGATGAAACTGATGTGGCTCCAAGATTAGCATTTAACATGGGAAAGGTCGGAGAAAACTTTAAAGTTCCTGTTACTGTGACTTTGTCTGATGTAAAGCTTGTATTGGTGAATGAGGTGGTAGAAAAAAAAATGGAAGGTCCTTCAATAAATATTAATCAAATAGGTTTTATGCCAACTGATAACAAGATTGTATACTTTAGAAATTGCTTAGATAAAGAGTTTTTTTTAATTAATGAAAAAGATGAAAAAGTTTTTAGTGGTGAAATAAAGAGAACAATTAAAAATGAAGAAGCTGGTGAATATACTAGTATTGGTGATTTTACGTCTTTTACTAAAGAAGGTATTTACTATATAGAAACTGAGAAGTCTAAAAATAGAAGTTATCCTTTTAAAATAGGTAACGATATTTACAATGAAGCACTCATATCGAGTGTAGAAATGTTTTATTTGCAAAGATGTGGAATGAATTTAGATAAGCAAAGAGCCAAGGAGTTTGCACATCCTGCTTGTCACATTGAAAAAGCTAGAGTTCATGGTACTTATGATTATATTGATGTAAGTGGTGGGTGGCATGATGCTGGAGACTATGGGCGTTATATTGTTCCAGGAGTAAAAGCAGTTTTAGATCTTTTATTAGCATATGAAAAGAACCCAGTCATATTTGATAGTAATAATATAGATATATTATCTGAAGTTAAATATGAATTAGATTGGATGTTAAAAATGCAAACAATAGAGGGTAGTGTTTATCATAAAGTTACTTGTAGAGACTTCCCACCTTTTATAATGCCAGAAGATGAGAAGGAACCTCTTTTTGTTTCCCCGGTTTCTACTTGTGCTACAGGAGATTTTGCTGCTGCTATGGCTATGGCTTCATGGATATATAAAGAAAGTGATTTAACTTTTAGTAATAAATGTCTTAAAGCTTCAGAAAAAGCTTGGGAGTTTTTGAAAGATAGTAAGAAATTATCATTTAAAAATCCAACAAATATTGTAACTGGTGTTTATCCTGATAGTAATGATTTAGATGAAAGATATTTAGCTGCATGTGCTCTTTATAAGGCGACTAAAAAAAAGTCCTATCATGATTATATTAAAAATAACTTAGATCTAAAATTTGTAGATGGATTAGGTTGGGCAGATATGGGTGCTTATGGCAATGCTTTTTATCTTTCACTAGATGAAGATTATCGTGATACTTATGTTTATAACGAAATTAAAAAGCAATTGTTAACCAAGGCGGATGAATTAATAAACTCAAGTTTGTTAGATGGATATCAAATTTCTCTTGATAAGTACGAATGGGGTTCAAACATGAGTATTTGTAATAATGCTATATTATTATTAATGGCCAACGATATTAAGCCTAATAAAAAGTATGTTGAAATAGCACAAGCCCATTTAGATTATATTTTTGGATCAAACGCATTAGGCTATAGTTATCTTACAGGTTTTGGAACAATGCAAGTTCAAAATCCACATCATAGACCTTCAATAGCAAAGCAAAAACCAATGCCCGGTATGCTAATAGGTGGTCCAGATGAGTTTTTAGAAGATGGTTATGCTAAAATCGCATTGGTTGATATACCTGCTGCAAAATCTTTTGTGGATAATGCTCAAAGTTATTCGACCAATGAAGTAACAATTTATTGGAATTCTCCTTTTGTGTATTTGCTTTCTCAGTTAATGAAATAATTTAGATATATACTTGATTTAGATATATTTTTGGACTTTTGTTTGAAAAAATATCTGTCAAGTATATTTTTTTATACTTTATCCTTCATGTATTATTCAATACAATTAGGCAGATAAAGTTGTTTATCATTATAGGAAAAAGTATTATAACAAAGTATTAAGCTATCTTTGTTTAATAAAAAAATACCTCCAATTTGATAATGAATAATTGTTTTTTTATTATCACATCATCATTGGAGATATTTGTTTATAAAATGTCTATAAATAGTTAATTTATTTTCTAGCAGCTTTGTAAATTTCTACCATATCTTCTCTTGTAAGAGCTTTTATTTCACCAAGGGTTTTTGTGCCATTTGCTGAAGCACCATCGGCAAGTTCTTGAATTATACTATCATCTATATTTACACCTGTTAAATCGTAAATATTTGTAGGAAGTCCAATTTTCTTAATGAATTTTAATAAAGCATCAATAGCTGAAAGAGCGTCTTTATTTACATCTCCAGTATCAGCAACATCAAAAACATTACGACCAAGTTTTGCAAAAGCTAAAGGATTATTCTTGTAAACGTATTTTGCCCAAGACCCTATAACAGAAGCTATAGCAGCACCGTGAGCACTGTCATACTTAGCGCTAAGTTCATGAGATAAATTATGGCAAGCCCAGTCACCATGACTGCCATTACCACATTCAGTGAGTCCGTTATGGCTAAGACTTGAGGCCCACATTAATTCACCTCTAGCGTCGATATCATTAGGATTTTCAAGTGCTATCATTACGTTTGTGATAACAGACTTTAATAGACCTTCTGCTAGAGAATCTGTTAAAATAGTTCTCTCTCCGTTAAAGAAGTATCTTTCTAGTGTATGCATGATAATATCAAAACTACCACTTGCTGTTTGATATTTTGGAAGACTTACAGTCATCTTAGGGTTTTCTATTGCAAAATCACAAACAGTGTAAGGACAATTCTTTATTGGTGTTTTTTGACCAGTCTCTTCATTATTAATAACTGTTCCATGGCCCATTTCACTTCCTGTTGCTGCTAATGTTAAAATACAGCCAATAGGAGTACAACCAGTAGGAATTCTAGTTCCTTCAAAAAAGTCCCAAACATTTCCACCATTATAAAGGCCAGCACCTATGGCTTTTGCAGAGTCTATAACACTACCACCACCTACTGACAAAATGTAATCAACATTATTTTCTTTAGCAAAAGCAATTCCCTTATTTACAAGAGAAAGTCTTGGATTAGGTTCAACACCACCTAAAAGAACTACTTTAATGTCTTCTTTTTCTATGCACTTTACTATTGTAGGAATAGTATTATCCTTAATCATTCTTTGGGATCCATAATGGAGAAGTACAATTTTAGCACCTCTACTTTTTAATTCTTTACCTACTTGGAGTTCAGTATCCTCTCCAAAAAGTACTTTAGTTGGCGCATCATAAATGAAATTTTTCATATTTTTCTCCTAAGAAAAAGTAATAAATAATTTTGCAAATGCTTTTAATAAGTTTGATAAGTAATAAAAAATATCATTATTACTTTTTAAATCTTTTATTCGCATAACTATCTATTTTCTTAATTATACAGCATGTTTTTTCATATGTCACAAAAGATTAAGATATTATTTCACCATGTGGGATTTTAATCCATGTATTTTCTCTAAAACAAAAATTAAATGAATTCACTTAAATAAAACAACATTTTATCCGAACTGCTATGGACTAAGCTTAAAATATAGATAGGAAACAAAAAAATGTGGTTAATAAATTATTTTTAATTCTTCTTTTATTCAATACTTTCTATTGATATTATGTGCTTAATAAAATAAAGTGTTAGGGCAAGTAAACAATTCGATAAAGGAGAATAGTT
>CAZHNE010000049.1:0-10923 GCA_964533775.1 uncultured Spirochaetaceae bacterium
AAAAATCTCACCCTTCTTCATATGACATCTAAAGGCTTATTAGATTTTAGAGGTGAGGATGATTCCCTTTTAAAAGTTGTAATCAAAGCTGATAATAAAACTATCGATTTAAAAGAAATAAAGTGGGAACTAATTAACTACTGGATTCCTAAGGCAACAATTACTACTGCTGAGGAAACAATAGAATTAACTATACTAACTCCTTTAAACCAAAGAGGTTTTGCTTACAATGTTTCAATAAAAAACAACACTCTTGTTAAAAAAAGATATGAAATAAACTTTAAAGGTGTATTAAATTCTCTTTACCACTGTGTTAATGAAGAAAAGTTTTTTAATGGAACTTACGAAGCTTTTCATAGTGACTGGAATAATGGTCCTGTTATCTCAATTAGTAATGGATTCCCAGTTATTGCCATGGCACCTTTAATCAATAAACAAACAACATGGGATTATAGTAAAGAGCTCCCCCTCTCTTACACATCCTCCTCCTTTGTCGAAGTAGAATCAAAAAAAGTAGAAAATCTAACTTGCTTTATGGGAGTTGGATATGAGGAAGTAGCTTCTGTAACTGCGGCACTTGAGATGAAAAGACAGACCTTTAAGTTTTTACTTGATGAACTAAAGCAATATTTAGCTAAAATAATAAAAACAACTAATAATAAAGAGTTTGACAATTTGTTAAACAGAAACCTTATTTACACCTTATTCTTCTCAACTGGCATTACTATAGATACTGAAGAAAGAGTTAGTGTTACAAGCAGATCTCCTAAATATTATGTATCAGCTGCTTATTGGGATAGAGACAGCTTGTTATGGGCATTTCCTGCAATTGTAAAAGCAGATAAAATTGTTGCAAAAGAAATCCTTGAATATATTACTCGAGTGCAAAGTAAAAACATTGGTATACATAGTAGGTTTATTGATGGAACAGTATTAGAACCTGGCTTTGAGTTAGACGAGTTGTGCTCATTTGTTTTAGCTTTAAATAATTATATTGAAGTAACTGGGGACTTAAATATATTAGGAGATATTCCTACTATAAAACTTATTAACAAAATATTAGATATTTTAGAAACCAAAAAATCAACTATTCTAAATTTATACGAAACCTTTTTACAACCTACTGATGATATGAGGGTGTACCCATATTTAACATACAACAATGTTCTTGTTTGGAAGTTGTTTAAAATATTAGAAAACTGGAACTTCCAAGATGATAAAAACATCTTTAGAGAAAAAGCGGATAGTGTTTACGATGCAATTTATAAACATTGTGTAAAAACTGTAGATGGTGTTCAGCAATTTATCTGGTCAATTGATGAAAAGGATAATTGGGACATTTACGATGAACCACCAGGAAGTTTAATCCTTCTACCTACCTTTGATTTTATATCAAAAGATGATCCTATATATAAAAATACAGCAGCAAAAATCTTAAATAAAAGTTATAAATACTCATTTAGTGGAACTCCTTTTGGAGCAATTGGTTGTGAACATGCCCCTCACCCTTGGATATTAAGTTTAGCTAACAATTTAAGAGTTTTTCATGATGATGATTCATTAAACAAACTATTAAAGGCACAAATGGATGACGGAATAGCTTGTGAAAGCATCGATGAGTATACAGGTGTTTGTACTACAGGTGAAGCATTTGCAACTTGTGCCGGTTATTTAAGCTTTGCTTTAATGGGAGAAATTGGCAGATTTAAATAAAAGCAAATGTTTTTCTTGACAAATGAGAAAAACCATGTGTACAATTACTTAAACGTTTAAGTGGAGATTAGACCTGTGTCAAAAAAAAGAATCAACATGAAAGATATTGCAAAAGAAGCTAACGTTTCTGTAGCTACAGTATCTTATGTAATTAACAAACGAAAAGATCAAACCATAGCAAAAGCTACAATAAAAAGAGTAGAAGATGCTGTTGTTAAATTAGGATACGTACCTAATTTAGCTGCAAGATCACTTGTTGGCAATAAATCACACTTAATTGGAGTTGTTATTCCACAAACAGAACCTGGAAAAGAGTTTATGTTCTCTAACCCATTTTATGGAGAGCTTTTATCAAGTATTGAATATAATGCTAGAGAAAAAGGTTACCATGTATTAATAAGTGGAACTGATGTGGATCAAAGCTATTTAGAAATAGCTGAAAAAAGAAGTTTAGATGGCATTATAATAGTTGGAATTAATTCTGACAATTATTATGAGAAGCTAAAAAAAACATCTATTCCAGTTGTTTTAATTGACAGCTATTGCAACAACTTACCGTTTAAGAGCATTTCCATTGAGGATAGAGAAAGTGCGAAGATTGCAACACAATACCTAATTAATAAAGGTCACAAAAAAATTGCTTTTGCATCAGGCATGATAACAGAAAACGGGGTTACTTATGAAAGATACCTAGGATATAAAGATGCTTTAGAGGATGCCGGAATTGCTTTTAACAAAGACTTTGTTTATTCAGGAACTGTTTCCCAAGAATACGGCAAAAAACTAGGACTAGAAATATCTAAACAAGCAGATAAGCCAACTGCTATTTTCTCAGCCGCTGATATTATTGCCTTTGGACTTATTAATGGCTTAAAAAAAGAAAAGGTAAAAATCCCTGAAGATATTTCAATAATAGGCTTTGACGATATGTGGATTGCAAGAGCTTGTGACCCTCTTTTAACAACAATAAAGCAGGATGTTTTTCAAAAAGGAAAAAAAGCAATAGAGCTTTTATTAAATAATAGCAAAGAAAATAAAAATATAGTTTTAGATGTAGAACTGATTGAAAGAGAATCAGTTGCTTTTCTTGAAGGAGGGTGTTTGAACAAAACAAAAAAATCCCAGAATAGTTGTCGATAGCCATCTGGGATTAAAGTATTAATAACAAGGTTACTAAACTTTTTAAAAGTATAGTAAATTCAATTCTAATTGTATAGAGAAAAAATGATACAAAAAAAGAGGAAATTATGAAAAAAAATCTTATTTTAAAAATTTTAACTGCTACTTTAGCTGTTTTAGTTTTATCTAGTGCACTTTTTGCACAAGGCACTACTGAAGAAAGTGGTGTTATTACATTGAAAATGGAACAATTCTCAGGAAGCAACAGTAATGCTTCAGGACCAGCATTAGCTGCAATGATAAAAGAATTTGAAAGACAAAATCCAAATATTAAAGTTGAACTACAAACAATTGGATATAATGACTATTTTACACAACTACAAAGTAAAGTTGTTGGAGGAAATGCTGCAGATGTTTTTGAATTAAACTTTGAAAACTTTGTCTCTTATGCATCTCAAGACACATTAGCTCTACTAGATGGAAAACTTGGAGATACTTCAGGATTTAACGACACAGCTTTAAATGCTTTTGTTTATGATGGCAAACAGTATGGTGTGCCAAACTCATTCTCAAACGTTGTTTTATTTTACAACCAAGATTTATTTGATCAAGCTGGAATAGATTATCCAACTGACTCTTGGACTTGGGATGATATGGAAAAAGCTGGTAAAAAAATCAGAGCTTTAGGTGATGATGTTTTCGGCTTGTTTAGACCACTATCTTTCCATGAATTCTACAAAGCATCAGCACAAAGTGGATCAAGCTTAATGACTAAAGATTATAGTAAATTTACTGTAAACACTCCTACTAACGTTAAAGTAGCGCAAAGAATGGTTGATTGGCAAACTAAATCAAACATTATGCCTACAGAAGCTCAATTAGGCGGAATGGGTGACTGGGATTTATTTAAAAGTGGTCGTTTAGGAATGGTAGTTACTGGTATTTGGGCTTTTAATGACTTTACTAATAACTGTTCTTTCCCTTGGGATATAATTGTCGAACCAGGCAATACTCAAAAAGCAAGTCACTTCTTCTCAAATGCTTATGTAGTAAGTGAAACATCTAAAAATAAAGATGCTGCTATTAAATTAGCAACATTCTTAGCAGGATCAAAAGAAGCTGCTGATCTAAGAGTTGACGCTGCTTGGGAATTACCTCCTGTAAATTACAGTGATGTTTTAGATAAATATCTAACAATTACTCCTCCTAATAATAAAC
Organism: uncultured Spirochaetaceae bacterium; assembly: GCA_964533775.1. Taxonomy (GTDB): domain Bacteria; phylum Spirochaetota; class Spirochaetia; order Sphaerochaetales; family Sphaerochaetaceae; genus Pleomorphochaeta. Next base: position 4,051 of record CAZHNE010000049.1, read on the forward strand.
AAGCTGTTTTTGAAAGTTTGAATTACTTAGTAACTCCACCTGTTGTAACACAACAAGCAGAAATGGAAGCTATTATTTCTGGTTACTTAAGTCAAATTGTTTATAACAAAATGGACGCTAAATCAGCATTAGATGCTTGTCAAAAAGAATTAGAGAAAAAGATTTCTCTATAGCATAAAAAACACAATGCCGTCTCTAATTTAGAAACGGCATTTTTAGGAGCTTATAATGTTAACCAATGGAAGAACTGGTTGGAAGAAAGCCTTTCCTTTTCTGCTGCCAAGTTTAATTGGACTTTTTCTATTCGCATTTTTACCAATTTTTGTATCACTACTAATTAGTCTAACCAACTGGAGCGGGATGTCCCGTGTTAGTCTTACAAGTGGATTTTTTACATTTATCAAAAAAAACTTTATCGGATTAGAAAACTTCAAAACAATATTAACAGACTCAGAGGTTTGGATAGTAATATCACATAACTTTTATTTTATAATTTTGTATTTACCATTTATGGTGGTATTGTCTCTTAGTGAAGCTTTAATAATTAACTCAAAACTAAAAGGGAACAACTTATATAGAGTCGTTTTTTACATACCTGTATTAACTAGCTGGGTTGCTGGTGCTCTAATTTGGAAATGGTTATTTAGTCCTACTTATGGCCCTATAAACAATGCTCTAAACTTCTTTGGATGGGAAGGCTCACAATGGCTTCAAAGTGAAGTTATGGCTATGCCATCTATTGCAATTGCTTCAATCTGGAAAGATTTAGGGTTTTATGCCATGATTTTCTTAGGTGGACTAAAGTCAATAAACACTAACTACTATGAAGCTGCCGATATTGATGGTGCTTCACCATTTCAAAGATTTAGAAAAATAACACTCCCTTTACTTTCCCCTATTACCTTTTACGTAATAATGCTTTCACTTATAAATGCATTCCAACTTTTCCCACAAATAATGGTAATGACTAAAAATGGAGATGCCGGTCCAAATGGTGCAACAATGGTAATGGTTGAGCGTATTTATAAATATGCTTTCAGGTATGGGAAAATGGGATATGCCTCTGCCCTATCCTGGATATTATTTGCAATTATTTTCTTCTTCACTTACGTACAACGTAAAGCTGAAAAAAAGTGGGTAAATTATGATGTATAAAAATATTAAAATAACATTCTATCATATAATTGCCATAACATTTTCACTTATAGCTTTACTACCTTTCGCCTGGATGATTTCCACTTCTTTTAAAAGTGGAGGAGCCCTTTTAGCTATTCCAATTGAGTGGGTTCCTAAAGAGCCAACATTAGCAGCTTATAGAAGATTATTTGCTAATGAAGGTATATTTAGAGCAATGATAAACTCAACAATTGTTACAGCTGGATCAATTGTTATAAGTTTGCTTTCTTCATCTATGGCTGCATTTGCTTTTTCAAAAATAAACTTTAAAGGAAGTAACTTATTATTTGTTGTATTCTTAGCATCAATGATGATTCCAGCCCAAGTAATATTTATTCCCCTTTACTTAATTATGAATGAACTTCATCTTACAGATACATTATTTGCTGTAATACTTCCTACCCTTTTTCAAGCTTTTGCAATCTTTATGTTAAAACAACAAATGAGCAGTATTAGCGACAGTTATTTAGATGCAGCTGCTATAGATGGTGCAAGTTTAATGAAAAGCTTTTTCCTTCTTATTCTTCCCATGTGTAAAACAGCTCTTGCAACTTTAGCTATTATTGTTGGTATGGGTGCTTGGAATGATTACTTACTACCTTTAGTTTTATTGACCTCTAAAGAAAACTTTACACTTCCAATTATTCTCAACTCACTAAACGGTCAATTTTCAACAGAATACAATTTATTGATGGCAGGATCGCTGATATCAATATTACCACTACTAATACTTTACATTTTTGCCCAAAAGTACTTTGCAACAGGACTTCAGGCTGGAGGAATAAAAGGCTAATGTTATATTTAAACAATGAAAAAACTACAATTGAACAACTAAATGTTACAGCTCTATTTAAATCTGTTAAAACAACAGACAACAATAATTTAATTATTACAATTTCAAAAGATAAGGGACTGTGGGGATTTGGAGAAAGATTTGATTATCTTAACCAAAAAGGTTTACAAAGAGATAACGAAGTTTATGAAAAGTTTACAAATCAAGGAAATCAAACCTATTTACCTATACCTTTCTTTTTATCAAACGATTTTGGGGTTTTTATTGATACACCACTAGTATTTTCAATAACGTCCACCCTTTGTGAAAATGAAAATACCATTGAAATTAATGCTGATTTTAAAGAAGTAGATATACACATTTTTAAAGGAACCCCAAAAGAACAAATTAGAGACTTTTTAAAATTAAATGCCTCTCCAGTTTTACCTCCAAAGTGGTGCTTTGGGCCATGGATGAGTGCTAATAGGTGGAATAGCCAAGAAGTTGTTTTAGAAATGGCTAAAATTAATAAAGAACTTGGCTTTTATCACACAGCTATTGTAATTGAAGCATGGAGCGATGAAGCAACCTTCTATACCTTTAACAACAAAGAATTATGGCCTAATCCTAAGAAAATGGTAAAAACTCTAAATGATCATGACTTAAAAGTAATTTTATGGCAAATACCAGTTTTTAAAAAATTAGATGAAGGACAAGTTAGCCCTCTTCATGATGAAGACTGTAAATATGCTGTAGAGAATAACTTGGTTGTAACTAAAAAAGATGGTAGCCCCTACACAATTCCAATGGGAAGATGGTTTGAAGGAAGTATGATACCTGACTTTACAAATCCTGATACAAATAAGTGGTGGTTTGAAAAACGTCAATATTTATTAGATATGGGTGTATCAGGGTTTAAAACTGATGGTGGAGAATTTATTTACAGTGATGATACACACTTTTTTGATGGATCAACTGGAAAAGAAATGAAAAACAAGTATGCCCTCTCTTATACAAAAGCGTACTATGAAGCTATGGGAGAAGATAAAGTATTGTTCTCTAGAGCAGGATACTTAAATTCATGGCAAACCCCCGTTCATTGGGCAGGAGATCAACTATCAATATGGTCAGAGCTTAAGCAACAACTAATTGCAGGCCTAAACGCTTCTGTTTCTGGCATTTTCTACTGGGGATTCGATATAGCGGGATTTGCAGGTGCTATGCCGAGTAAAGAGCTATATTTAAGATCTTTCCTTCTTGGAACGTTCTCCCCAATAATGCAATGGCACTCTGAACCAATTGGTGGTCAATTTTCAGAAATTGTTAAAAGCAAAGACGCTATTAACGATAGAAGCCCATGGAATATGGCTTCTCTTTACCAAGATAACACTATTTTAGAAATAACAAGAAACTGTTGTAATTTAAGAAAAAAAATTCTTCCCTACATTTATAGTGAAGCTGAGTTTTCAAAAAACAATTTACAACCACTTATGAGACCGCTTTTTTTCGAACACCCAGATGATAAAAAAGCAATAGAAATAGACGATCAATACTATTTAGGAAGAAGCTTATTAGTAGCTCCAATTCTTGACAAAAACAAAGAAGAGAGAGAAATTTATTTACCTAAAGGCAATTGGTATGATTGTCAACTAAAGAAGAAAGTCGATGGTAATACATATATTAAACGTAAATTTACACTTTCCGAAATTGGATTATTTATTAATTTACATACAGACTACACACTATTAAAAGATATATTAGTTTAATTTTAACAACACAATTGAAAGGGGTACATTTTATGAATATGCAAATTAAGCAAGAGAATAATCATATATATTTCAACAACCAGAGATTAACTTTTTTAACTGAGTCTCTTGTAAGAATTGAATATTCACCAACTAGAAACTTTGTAGATAAAAAAACTCAAATGGCAGTAAATAGAGATTTTAATGAGGTTAACTACAAGGTAGAAAAGGTGGATGATTTTATAAGAATCTCCACCAACTCTTTATTAGTAGAAACAAATGGAAAAGAATTCTCACAACTAGGCCTTCAAATCACTCTAATAAAATCTGAAGATATTTATTTCAACATTTATAGATATGGGGATAAATTACATAATTTAAAAGGAACAGCTAGAACATTAGATAATAGTGATGGAGAAATACCACTTGAAGATGGTCTTTTATCTCGAAGAGGTTTTTCAGTTATAGATGATTCAAAAAGCATGCTACAAGTAGATGACTTTTTCAAACCAAGAGACTCTAATCACAAAGACATTTACTTTTTTGGTTACAACCATAATTATTTAGAGTGTTTACAAGATTTCTACAAACTAACAGGTAAAACACCTATGATCCCTCGTTTTGCATTAGGAAACTGGTGGAGTAGGTTTTTTAAGTATACAACTGATAGCTACTTAGAACTATTTGATAGATTCCAAGCTGAAGATATTCCCTTTTCCGTAGCAGTTATCGATATGGATTGGCATTTAGTAGATATCGACAAAAGCTATGGAAGCGGTTGGACAGGCTATACTTGGAATAAAGAATTGTTTGAAAACCCTAAAGAGTTTTTAGAAGAATTACATAAAAGAAATCTAAAAGTTACACTAAATGATCATCCTGCAGATGGGGTAAGAGCTTTTGAGGACAACTACGAAAAGATTGCAAAAGCTATGAATGTTAAAAACAATAAGCCTGTTTATTTTGATGCAAGTGATAAAAAGTATTTAGATCAATTACAAAAACATATTCTCTCTCCTATTGAAAATGATGGAGTTGATTTTTGGTGGATTGATTGGCAACAAGGAAATACTTCTAAAATAGAAGGATTAGATCCTCTTTGGACATTAAATTACCATAGATTTCAAAAGAACAAAAAGAATAATAACAGAGCTTTAATTTTTTCTCGTTATGCAGGAGTTGGCTCTCACAGATACCCAGTAGGGTTTTCCGGTGATACGTATATATCTTGGGAAAGTTTAGCTTTTCAACCTAAGTTTACAGCTTGTGCTTCAAATATAGGTTATGGATGGTGGTCCCATGATATATGCGGACATATGAGAGGTTATAAAGATAATGACCTTACTGCAAGGTGGACTCAATTTGGAGTTTTTTCTCCAATTATGAGGCTTCATAGTAGTAATGAGACATTTAACGGAAAAGAGCCTTGGAGGTTTAATAAAGAAACTCAAAGCGTGATGAGTGATTTCTTAAGGCTAAGACATAAACTAATTCCGTATCTTTATACAATGAATTATGAAGCATGGAAAAAAGACATTCCATTAGTTAGACCGATGTACTACTTTCACACTGAAGATGATGAAGCTTATGAAAATGAAAACCAATACTACTTTGGATCCTCTATGATAGTTTCTCCTATAGTCAGTAAACAGCATAAACATTTAGCTCTTGGCTCCTCTCAAGTTTGGCTTCCAGAGGGATCGTATTACGATTTCTTTACGTCTAGAAGATATGTAGGAAACAGAACAATTAACATGTATAGAACTTTAGAGTCTATACCTGTATTAATAAAAGAAGGAAATATTATCGTTTTATCAGATGAATATCATCCTGAAGAAAACCCAAAAAACTTAACCATTAAGTGTTATATGGGAGATAATGGAAAATTTGACCTTTATGAAGATGATAATATAAGCGAAGATTATAAAACTGAAAATAACGTTGTTACTACTTTTATTAGCAATTTTTTAGAAAAGAAGTTCACAGTAAAAAAAGCTGTTGGTAACTTATCATTAATACCAGAGAAGAGAAATTATGAGATTATTTTTGTAGGAATTAACGATACCAATCTTAAAGCTTATTCCCCTAATTCAGAAATCACATTCTCTCAAAGTTATAACACTGAAAAGAAAGAGCTAACAGTTTTATTAAGTGATTGTGATGTAAATAATACAACTACTTTAGAGTTTGAAAAGTTAAATAAAGCTAGCATAGAAAAAGAGGAAAGCTATAGGCAACTTTTAGAAAGATGTGAGATTAGCATTCCTTTAAAAGACAAGTTATTTAAACTGCTTAAAAATAAAGACGAGCTAAAAGTGATATCGTCTCTCACTTCATTGAAACTTGAGGAGCATTTATATAATGCAATACTAGAGATATTGTTGTCAGAATAATATTAAATCTTAGATTAATTAAAATAGTAGAAATCAATAACCATCTTTTTCAGAAAAAATGTGAATTGCATTTTTACTATTTTTCTTAACATGATAAAGGGCTTTATCTGCATCTAGCATTAATTCCGTGTAGCTCTTTGCTCCTCCAGCACCTAAGCCAAAACCACTAGCTACACCTGCGCTTATACTCATTTTTGATTTAGGATAGTTTTGAGCTAAAAGATTGAAGCTTTCTCTTATTTCATTTAGTACTTTAAGAACGTCTTCTTCTTCTCTGTTTACAAAACAAATGACAAACTCATCTCCACCAAAGCGACATGCCATCTCACTACTTTTTATATTATCTTTAATGATTTTAGAAAACTTAACTAATACTTCATCCCCTACAATATGGCCATAAATATCATTTACTTTTTTAAAGTTATCAATATCTATAATAGCTAGATAGAGAGGACTTATTGAATTAATTAACAACTCGTCTATCTTATAGCTACCAGCTATTTTAGTATTTAAAGAAGTTAATTCGTCTATCTGATTTAATTTAGTTTTAATAATATTATCTAGCATTACTTTTAGCATTAATATTGTAAGGGCAACGAAAACAGCTCCCCAAAATAATATCTGCGATAAAATTATTTCAAAAGCAATCGGAGTGTCAACACTTCTAACAAAATGCAGCATTGCTATATAACCTAAGAAAAACAAGCTAATTAGCATATGGTAAATATTATTAATGGTATTGATCTTTTTTGGAACAACCCCAAATTCTAAACGTTCTTTTTTTCTA
>CAZHNE010000050.1:0-3972 GCA_964533775.1 uncultured Spirochaetaceae bacterium
AAAGCCCTAGTTTCTTTACTGTTTCCAGTAATTCCAACAACTCCAATAATTTCATCATTTATTCTGATAGGAAAATTTAAACCTACGTATGTGCCTTTTAAGTCTAAGTCTTTTTCGTGTATTTCTAATTCAGGTAATTTTTCGTTTATAATTTTATAGGCACCTTCATGAAAGGTGTTTACCCTTTTATCATTTGAGCTAGCTATTATAATGCCTTTGCTATCCATTATATTAAGCTTTTTGTTTAAGAGTGTTGATATTTCCTTAACTATTTCTTTGGCATCGGTTTTTGATAGTTTCATAGGAATATATTATCATCTTTTATAATAGCTTTATAGTTGTTTTTATATTAAAATTAAACCATTAATAATTTTGATAGAATAATTATTTGACATTTTAAAGAAAAATCTTTAATTATCGTATAATATATATATACAGATAAGTTAGGTAGAGGATATTGTGGCAGAAAAAATTGAATTTTATAAACCAACATTAAGAAGAAAAGATATGCAATCTGTGTTACAAACTATGGTTGATGAAAAAATTGGCCCAGGTGTAAAAAAACAAGAGTTTATTAATATTCTTTGTGAAAAACTAAATAAAAAGGGTGGTATTGCCCTTAGAAGCTATTATGATGCAATTGTTTCGTCGTTAAAAATTGCAGGAGTAGAAGAGGGCTCTTTTGTAATTACATCTGTTTTAGCTCCTAAAATTTATAAATTAGCAATAAAATCTCTAAACGCTAAACCTATATTTCTAGATATCGACTTAGAAACGTGTTGTCTTACAGCTAAAAGTGTTTTAGAAAAGGTAGAAGCTACTGGTGCAAGTGTTCTTCTTTTAGCAGAACCATATTGTCAAATTCCATATGGAGAAGATTTTAAAGCTCTTAATATTACAGTTATTGAAGATATATCTCAGAGTTTTGGTTCTACCTTTGATGATTATTACGCTGGGGGATTTTCTCATATAACCATATGTGCCTTTGAGCAAGAACATATTGTCTCTTGTGGTGGTGGAGCTGCTATTTTATATGATGATGCGAGTAAGTATAAAGAATTATTAAAAAAACAATACAATTTAATTTCCAAATACGAGAAAATGCCTGATTTAAATGCTGCCTTGGGTGTTGTTCAACTCAACCACGTTGATAGTTATTTGAAAAAAAGAAATGAAATATTTAAAATGTTTAAAAATGCATTGATGAAAACCGAACATCAATTATTTGGGCAAAAGGATATTAGCTTTTATTGTAATGGATGGACTTTCCCTATAATTCTTGAGTCTAATCCTGAAGAAGTAATAAAGTTTGCTAAAAAATATAATATAACTTGTATGAAAATGTTTACCCAAAGTGTTGGAAATGATTATAAGAACGATTACTCTTTATATCCAAATGCGAACTCTTCAATACTTAGAGGCGTTGCTTTTCCTATATACCCTTTTTTAAAAGCCAGTGAAATAGATATTTTAATAAAAGTTATTTCTAACTTACCATAGAGGAGATGTATGTCTAAAAAATTAAAACATGTACTAATTGTAGCGAATTGGAAAAAAGAAAATGTTGAAATTGTGTCCAATAAAATTATAAAATTTTTGGAAAGTAGAAAGATAAAATCAACATTATTTAAGTCTAATTCAGATTCTTCTACCTTAACATTTGATGGAAACATTGATCTAGTTATCTCCTTAGGAGGAGATGGCACAGTTCTTTACTGTGTTAGGCATTTGCAAGATTTGGGAATCCCTATTTTACCTGTTAATATGGGGACTTTTGGATATATAACAGAAGTTTCACTAAACGAATGGAAAGCTACCTTAACATCTTATATCGAAGGTGGTAATAAGCACTTAATACACAAAAGATCAACAATAAAAGCGTCAGTTTTAAGAGGTGGAGACGTGGTCTTTGGTGGAACAGCTTTAAATGAAGTTGTAGTAACTTCAAACGGCTTAAGTAAAGTAATTTCTCTAGATATGAGTGTTGATAATACTTTACTTGGAAACTATAGGGCAGATGGAATGATTGTTTCGACCCCTACAGGGAGTACAGGGTACTCTCTAGCTGCTGGCGGGCCTATAGTAGATACTGACTTGTCAGCTATAATATGTACTCCTATTTGTCCTTTTACCCTTTCTAATAGGCCCCTTGTTGTTTCTAGTGAAAGAAGGATATCTCTTAGAATATTAGAAAACCAAAGAACAGAAGTTATGGTTAATCTTGATGGTCAAGTTAATACACAAGTTTTTGAGGGTGATATTGTTGAAATAAGAAAGTCTTGGACAAAAGCTATTTTACTAGTAACTAATAATAGAACAAACTTTGATATATTGAGAGATAAATTAAATTGGTCGGGAGGCAGAGGCGATGCTTGAGTCTTTAGATATTCATGCTTTTAAACTTATAGAAGATATACACATCGATTTAAAAGAAGGTCTAAGCGTTATTACTGGTGAAACTGGAGCTGGTAAATCTATTATGCTTTCTGCACTTTCACTTCTTTTAGGTGGTAAAGCTGATCTTACTTCAATTAGATCTGGCTTTGATAAAGCTAGTGTAGTTGGACAGTTTTACGTAAATAAAAATGATAAAGAATTAGTCAGTTTTCTAAATGAAAACAATATTGATTTTAGTGAAGATACTTTAATAATAAAGCGTATTGTTAAAACTAATGGTAGAACATTAAGTTATATAAACAACGAGGCAGTAAACATAAAGTTATTAACTAGTCTTTCCACATATTTAGTCGATATATCTGCTCAACACGCACATCAATCAATTATGAAAAGTTCCAAACAACTATATTTAATTGATAGTTTTGGAGAAATATTCTCCTATTTACAGGATTATCAAGAAGCATATCGTAATGTTAAAGATCTGGAAAAAGAAAAGATAAACATAGAAAACATAATCAGCACCTCAAAACAACAAGAAGATTATTTGAAATTTGCATTCAATGAAATAGAAGAGGTTAAGCCGAAAGAAGGTGAAGATGAAGAACTTGGCGATAAGATTAGAAGAATAAGTCAATTTGAACAGATTCACGATAATATTAGCTACTTAATAGATTTGCTAGGAAATTCCTTTGATGGCCCAAGTGCTATAAACAGCTTAGAGAGTTGTTCTGAATCATTAGAAAAATTAGGTAGACGTGATGATTCTTTAATGCCTTTAGCTTCAAGAATGAAAAGCTGTACTTTAGAAGTTGACGATATTTATGAAACACTTAAAGATTATTTAAGTAATATGGAGTACAGCCAATTTGAACTAGATCAAATGCAAAGTCGAATAGCAGAGCTCCAAAAAATAAAGAAAAAATATGGCCCTTCTTTAAATCATGTTATTGAATTTAAAAACAGTATTGAAAGTAAGCTAAATGCGTTAACTAGTGGCGAAGATGATATAATCTTTATTGAAAAAAAGCTCAAAAAAGCGAAGCTTAATTTAAATGAAAAGGCATTAATTCTTAGTGCTGAACGGAAAAAAGCTGCTCTAAAACTAGCTTCGTCTATAGAGAAAGTATTAAAAAAACTTGGTATGAAACACGCCACTTTTCAAATAGAAATTAAGGATAAAAAATTTAATCTTGATGGCTGTGATGCAGTAGATTTTTTGATGAGTGCCAACCCAGGAATTGAAGCAAGAAGCATAAAAGAAATTGCAAGTGGGGGAGAGCTCTCTAGAGTTATGTTAGCAATTAAAGCAACATTAAATGAAAAAGATAATGTGTCTACTCTTGTTTTTGATGAAGTTGATGCTGGCATTGGTGGAGAGGTTGCAACTAGTGTAGGTGAAACATTATTAGAATTAGCTTCTTCAACTCAAGTAATTGCAATTACACACTTAGCATCAATAGCAAGTAAAGCACACTCTCATTTAATGGTTAAAAAGTTTGTTAAAAAAGAGTTAAGTTATACAACAATTGTTGAAATAAATGAGCAAGAGAGAGTATTAGAGATTGCTAGAATGCT
>CAZHNE010000050.1:4072-10861 GCA_964533775.1 uncultured Spirochaetaceae bacterium
CAACAATTGTTGAAATAAATGAGCAAGAGAGAGTATTAGAGATTGCTAGAATGCTATCAGGAGATAGTAAATCGAAAGTTTCAATAGATCATGCTAAAGCTTTATTAAACTTATGATAATTGTATAGTTTTATATAGTTTCTATATAATAATGCTAGTTAATTCTATATTAAGGATATAAAAACTATACAGAATAATAAATGTTTATAGCTATAACAGTATAAAAAAACCTTTTAAACTTATAGTTTAAGTATGTAAAAGCCCCAAAATTATACAACTTTAATTGTATTAATTTGGAGGCTTGTTTTTTATACAAGAGATTAACTATTAAGCAAAATTTAAATAGTATTTCATTTTATCAAAACGAACTGGGTCAATTTTCAACTCTCCTAAATCTTTGTCGAAATATGAATAAACTTTATTTTGTAAATTATTCATTTCTAAGTTTAGTTTTTCTTCATGAGCTGTTTTTAAGAAATTTATAGTATATTCTATTAATTCATTATTTAAGCCATCGTTTTCAATTCTCAAAGCAATAGAACTTGATTCATTGTCAAAAATCTGTTTAACAGTATTGTTTTCTTTTTCTCCACCTTGAGCACTTATAAAGTCTATTAAATGAATTATACTTTGTTTTTTTGCATCCCAGTTAAAATTTGTGGGAGAAAGAAACAAAGATCTAAGAGCTCTTAGGCAAGTTCCAATATTTTCAGTAAATAATGTATCATTTGGAGTAAAAGATGAATAATTAGAAATCATAGAATAGTGTTTTATATCTTTTGCTATTTGTTTTAATTCTTCATCATCAACAACGCTAAGAGACTTTTCAATCCATTTGTATGTGCAATCAGTTACGAGTTCAGTTACATCTTTATTGTTTAATGTATACTGGTTAGTTTGGTTAGTGTTTTTATCAGTTAGTGATAAATATAGTTCAAAGCCAGTGTCTCCAGAATATTCATTAAATACTCCTTCTCCTTCAAAAGTTCTCAAACTGACGTTGTCAAATATTAATAGGCTGATATTATCTTCTAGAATCATGTACTTTTTAAGAATAAATCTACCGTAGTAATCATCGAAATATGCTTTTTTAGCAATTACTCTATTTAAAATAAAATATAATGAAGCTTCTACTTCTCCCGGTAAAAGGTTTAAAGATTTTTGGGCTAAAGTCATTCCATCGCCATCGCTTTTGTTATTACACTTTGCTAATTTTAAATCATTTAAAAAAGGAGTAAGTAAACTCTCTTTACTATATTTTTGGAATAGGTTTATAGCGTAAAGTGCATATCTAATATTTTGAACTGGTTCCATACCTGCTAAATCATTAAAAAACCACCCGCAAGAAGTAAATGAAAAGTAAGTGTTTTTTAAACCTACTAAAAGAGAGGCAATCTCTGTTTCGTGGCCTTTAGCTTCAGTGTAAGTATCCGTTAGCTCATTAATGAAAGTCTCCATGTTTGTAGATCCTGAAACTACTTTTGAATAATCAAGTAACAATTGGTAAGGCTCTACCTTCGAATTGAAAACTTCTATTACTCTTTTTTTGTAAAGAGCGTGAAGGCGATCTGAAGATTTCTGAAAAGCAATTCTTAGAGGTAATCGCCACTTTTGATTCCAAGAGGCTTTTCCGCCTGTAAAACACCCACAATCTTTGTACCATCTACTTACACCATGGAAACAAGACCAGCTTGTTCCTTTATCGTCTTCACCTGAGCGTAGGTAAGCTCTTCTAGTTGGAGGGTTTTCTGCTAAAACAGTTGCATAGTTTGTTAGTTCAAACTCATCCCCTTCAACTACTTTTTCAATTAAAGCTGCAAGGGCCATATCACCAAAAGGTTCGTGATGACCATAAATTTCACCATCAGTAGCTGTGTGAATCAAATTTGTGTTATCTTTATCACTAATGCTTTTTATTATAGAGTAGAGATTATCTGCATCTCGTAGTAAGTGTCCAAAACTAATTCCCTCAGCTAATTGAGGATTATAAAAGAAAGCACTTATTTTGTTATCTTTTTTGCCATGTATAACAAAAGGAATATCGTAAGGAGCTGGTTTATCTTTTAATTCGATATAATTGCCTTCATCATCATCAATGGCCAGTCCTTGCCAAGGGGATAGAATTATAAACTTTATTCCCTCATCAACTAAAATATCAATTACATTTTCATTAACACCAGTTTCTGGTAACCACATACCCTCTGGCATTCTACCAAAACGATATTTAAAATCTTCTATTCCCCATCTAATTTGCAATTTAGCGTTATTTATGTGATCTAAAGGTAAGATGGTATGATTAAAACTTTGAGCTATAGCATTTCCATGACCAAGTCTTTCAATACTTTTTTTATCGGCTTCAATAATTTTATCATGAACGTTTTTATGATGTTTTTCTATCCAAGACAGTAAAGTTGGTCCAAAGTTAAATGAAATATATTCAAAGTTGTTGATTAATGATTTAACTTTACCAGCTCCGTCTAGATATCTACTAGATGTATTAGAAGCATAGCATTCTTGTAAAATACGCTCGTTCCAGTTGGTAAAAGGGGCCGCAGAACTTTGTTTTGGTATAATTCCAGTGAAGGGGTTTTCTCTAGGCGGCTGATAGAAGTGCCCATGTAATATAAGTTTCTTATTATTGTTTTTAATCATAATTGCGACTATATCATAATATTTTTTCTTTGTGTAGAAGTCTTCATCTATTAATAATACATTAGTAGACTGTTGACCAAACCACTAGTTTTATTTACGATAACTTAAAGTTGAGTATAAAAAGGGGTTGCCAGTTTATGATACTTGTCGATATAGCAAATTTATCTTTTCAAGAGTTGAAGTACCTTGCTAAGCAGGAAGGGATAGAAGACTATGGAAATTTAAGTAAAGACGACTTAATTGATGAATTGAGTGATATTTTTGATATAGTTGAAGGCTCGATACAGTTTAATAGCAGATTAAGAAGTTCAAGTGGACAACGATATGTTAATTCCTTAAGTGATTCTGCTACTCCAAAAGAAATTAAAGATTTACCTGGTGTTGTAGGAATAACAGAATTATACATGGAAACTTCTATACACTTTATGTTGTCGGATCTTAGTTGGGGCTTTGCATACTGGTCTATCTCACCATTAACAAAAGCAAAATTATTAGAAGAAGATGATTCTTACTTACAAAATGTATTTCTAAGAGTCACTCTAACTAATGACGAGACAAATGAAACAAGTTGTTACGATATAACTGTAGATAAAGACGATACTTGTTGGAGTATCAATTTAGCAGATCTTGGCTCCACATACCAAGTTTCTCTATGTGTACAAAATGATGCTGGTGTAATAATAGCATTAGCTCAATCTCATGCTTTAAGTGTACCAGTTCCATATTGGTTTACACATTCAGAAGAATTAGAACAAAATCCTGGTTTATTTAATTCATCCTTTTCTTCAATTATTACGAAACAAGGAGATTACAAAGATCCTTTAGTTGTAAAAAACGTAATGAAGAAGCTTGCTCATGGAGATGATAATGGCAAATACTAATGTAAATTTGGTTCTTCACGCTCATATGCCTTTTATAAGACATCCTGAGCATGAAAGATATTTGGAAGAAGATTGGCTATTTGAATCTATTAATGAATCTTATCAGCCTTTACTTAGAATGTTGAAAAAATTAAGAGATGATAAAGTTAGCTTTAAAATAAGCATGTGCTTTTCTCCCACTCTTATCTCAATGCTTTTAGATCCACTATTGCAAAAACGATATATGAACTATTTAAAGCTTCATATTGAGTTAGGCAGAAAAGAAGTAAAACGATGTGCTAAAGAGCAAAAAGAAGCTTTAGAGATGGCTAAAACATATTTAGCAGCACTTGAGTTAAACTTCAAAGAATATAAATCTGTATATAATAAAAACATTTTAACTGGTTTTAAAGAGTTAAAAGAGCAAGGATATCTTGAACTTATTGCAAGTGCAGCAACAAATTCTTTTTTCCCAGTTTACAGTGAATATCCAATAGCTATTAATGCTCAAGTTGAGATTGGTATTAGTACCTTTATTGAAGCCTTTGGTTATCAACCTGATGGTTTTTGGCTTCCTGAATGTGGATACTACCCTGGGTTAGAAGAAATTTTAGCAAAGCATAATATTTCATATTTCCCAGCATCCTCACAATCAGTACTTTTTAGTGAAACACGTTGTGATACAGGAGTATATCGTCCTGTTAGAACTGAAAACGGTTTATCAATTTTTCCAAGAGATTATCAAACAACTTCTTTAGCTTGGTCTCATGAAGGATATCCCTCTTCTAAGGAATACAGAGAATTCTATAGAGATATTGGTTATGATTTACCTCTTGAATACATCGGTCCATATATTCATGAGCCAGAAGTAAGAGTTTTTACTGGATTTAAATATTGGGCTATAACAGAATATGGTCCTAACAAAGATTACTACAATAAAGAAAAGGCTATGGATAAAGCAAAGCAACACGCTAAGAACTTTATTTATAATATTGCTCAAAAAAGTAGGTCAATAAGATCTAATGTGGGGGATAAAGACCCTTTATTTACTTTATGTTTTGATGCGGAACTTTTTGGTCATTGGTGGTACGAAGGACTTCAATGGTTAGAAACTTTCATTGTTGAACAAAATACTGAATGCGCTTCTTTATCTTTAATTAGTCCCAAAGATTTGATTGAAAGTGATTATAGGAACTTCCAAGTTATTAAACCTTGCTTATCTTCATGGAGTGAAGGTGGCTTTGCTAGAATTTGGCTAGATGGTTCAAACAACTGGGTATATAGACACACTCATAAAGCTATAGAAAGAATGGTTGAACTCTCAGAGAGATTTCCTAATCAACGTAGTTTGAAAAAGAGGTTTTTAGACCAAGCCGCTAGAGAAGTTTTACTTTCTATGGCAGGCGATTGGCCTTATATGATGTATAATGGTACAAATTCACAATTTGCAAAAAATAAACTTATTTCTCATTTAGCTAATTTTAATGTGGTTTATTCAAACATGTGTAAAAATGCTGTAAATACTGAATGGCTCGTAAAGAGCGAATCTAGGGATAACATATTCCCACAAATAGATTATAATGTTTTTAAACTATCAAATAGTAATATGTAAATTATTAAATTTTAAACAATGCCTAGAGACTAACACCTCTAGGTTTTTTTCATTTAAACTTAAACTAAAAATATTTATCTATAAATCTATGTTAATATTATAGTTATAATGATAAGGAGAGGTAGCAATGACAAATTTATATGAAAAAGCATTAGAAGCAAAAGAGTTTTTAAATAGTAAAATCGATAATAAGAAAATTGATGTTTCAATAGTTTTAGGTTCTGGTTTAGGATCAATTGTAGATAATATGGAAAATAAAATATATATTCCATATTCTTCTGTTCCTCATTTTAAACTTTCTACAGTAGTTGGACATGAAGGAAAATTTGTTTTTGGACAAATTAATGGTAAAAGTGTTTTAGCAATGCAAGGTAGAATTCATTTTTATGAAGGATACTCTATGAAAGAAATTACTTTCCCAATTTTTGTAATGAAGCTGTTGGGGATAAACAATCTCATAGTTACAAACTCATGCGGTGGTATTAACACAATGTTTGAACCTGGGGATTTAATGATTATTGATGATTTTATTAACCTAATGGGAACAAACCCTCTAATAGGGGTAAATGATGAAAGATTTGGTACAAGATTTCCAGATATGACTGACCCTTATTCTCCTCTTTTAATAGATAAAGCCATAAAAATAGCAAAAGAAAACAAAATCCCTTATAAACGTGGAGTATATGGGGGATTTACTGGACCTTATTATGAGAGTAAAGCAGAAATTAGAGCATATGGTGGAATGGGAGTAGATGCCATTGGTATGTCTACAGTTCCTGAAACAATTGTAGCAAACTACTTAGGCATAAAAACATTAGGAATTTCTTGTATTACTAACATGGCAACAGGTATTCAAAAACAAAAGCATTCACATGCAAATGTTGTACAAACAGCTAATAAAGCGTCACAATTATTTAGCAAATGGATTCTTGAAATCATCAAAGTTATTTAAAAATATACTTAATATAAAGTTAAAAAATAATAGACCTAGAATAAGCACTAGGTCTATTATCATTATTTTTTAACAAAAACTCATATAAAACTATTTTACATCAGAATACTCAATAATTGGAGTTTATGTGGTAGTAGTTTCAATAATACCTTTTTCTTTATCAGCACGCTCTAGATCTACCTCACCTAAGTGAATCATTTGAAAAGGGCGGCCGTGAATTTTAACTTTTGCAGTATTTTCATTACAATGCTCAAGTTGTTCTATTGTAAATGTTGATAAAAGAAATCCATCCGCACCCGCTTCAATAATTGCTTGAGAAATAGCTCGAGTAACAAAAGGCCCCTCTTCATCGCAGAGTTTTGGATATCCGAAAATTACTACATCTTGAGTCTTTAAATCGGTTATTGTAATGATTGTTTCATAATCAATAATATCAAGCGGTTTGTAAGTAAGTTCTTGAGGACGAACTCAATGTCTATCTATTTAAACTGAGTTGTCTGTTGTTTCTACATTTAATACTCCGGATAAAAACCCTATTTTAATTTAAACAACTTACCATGAAGGATGTTAGGTGTCAAATTAAATCTTGAAATATTATCTAGCTTCAAAGCTAGAAGGTAAAGTAGCGCTTTTTAAGTAACTAACAAAAAAAATCTTGCTGTAGTAAAAGTCAAGAAAAAATACCAATTATATACAATATATAGATTAATAGTA
>CAZHNE010000051.1:0-2651 GCA_964533775.1 uncultured Spirochaetaceae bacterium
TTAAATAAACACTTTTTCTTGTTGATAATTAGAAACATTATTCCGGAAAACGAACTTAGCAGACAGACTTTTAGTTATTGATGACAATATTCCTACAATAATTCCTTTTAAACACATTCACCCTATAACAGAAATCCTAAGTCAAAAATTGCTTAAGCAAAACTAATAATAGGAGTAAAAAATTTGCTCTTTTTTAAGTGTTAATTTCTCCTTTTAATTAAATTAGAAATCACAAGTAATAGATTTTAGAAAATGCTTTTTTCTAAACCTTTCTCAAAAAATACATTGGTAAAAATAAGTATAACGTCTGATTAAATGATATATCAGATATGTTGTTTGTCAACAAATAATAATTGCATAAGTTAGTTGAATTCTTAAACTTAATTGAATATTTAGCACCACAGTTCACCTCTCTTGAATAAGTAAAACTAACAAATAACAGAAAATCTTTGGATTTTGCATTTTTATTTAATAGTTTTTACTAGGCCATTAAATAATACTGTGCGGGTGTTTATTCTGTATTTAATAGAGTTATCTTAATATATTAATCTTTTCATTCCTCAAACAATATGGGGTAATATTGTAATAAGCGTAGCTTCTTTGGCGTTAAATAGCTCAAGAATAATTAAGTCCCCATTTGAATATTCATTTAAAGATATGTTATATTAACCTTAAAGAAACAATTACCTTTAAGGGAGGCGCTTCATGAGTCTTTTACCAATTAAGAAAATAGCAGAAAAGATAGGGATTGAAGAGGAATATATTGAACCTTATGGTCTTTATAAAGCTAAAATTTCACCAACTATAAATGAGAAATTAGCTGAAAAAAAGGATGGCAAACTAGTATTAGTCACCGCTATTACACCCACAAAAGCTGGAGAAGGTAAAACAACAACAGCTATAGCTTTAGCCCAAGGTATGGCTAAGATAAATCAAAAAGCTATGCTTTGCTTAAGAGAGCCTTCTCTAGGCCCAGTATTTGGACTTAAGGGCGGAGCAACCGGTGGTGGATTAGCCTCAATTGGTCCTAAAGATGAAATAAACCTCCATTTTACAGGTGATATTCATGCTCTAACTTCTTCAATCAATTTAATTGCGGCTGTTCTAGATAACTCAATCCATCAAGAAAACTACCTAAATATTGATCCTGAAAAAGTTGTTTGGACTCGTGCCATAGATATGAACGATAGAGTTCTTAGAAATATTAAGGTTGGAATTGGGAAATATAATGGTGTTGAAAGAGATGATCACTTTGTAATCACTGTTGCTTCCGAGCTAATGGCAATATTATGCTTAGCTCATGACTCAAAAGACTTTCACAACAAAATTAAAAAAATTGTTGTTGCCTACACTTATGAGGGAAAAGCTGTAACTGTTGAAGATTTAAAAGTCTCCAATGCAGTTATGAAATTAATGAAAGAAGCATTAAAACCAAACCTTGTTCAAACTCTTGAGCATAATCCTGTCTTAGTACACGGTGGACCCTTTGCGAATATTGCTCATGGCTGTAATTCTATAATTGCAACAAAGTTGGCTATGAAGCTCTCTCCTATTACAATAACAGAAGCTGGTTTTGGTGCTGATTTAGGTGCAGAGAAGTTTCTTAATATAGCTTGTAGAGAAGGAAATATTAAACCATCTGGTGCTGTAGTAGTTGCAACAGTTAAAGCCCTTAAAATGCATGGTGGTGTAGCATATAAAGATCTTAAAAAAGAAAATGTAGAAGCATTACTCCGTGGGGTTGATAACTTAAAAGCACATATTGAAAATGTTAAAAAGTTTAATGTTCCAGTTGTGGTTGCAATAAACCACTTTGCTGAAGATACAGAAAAAGAAACAGAAGCATTGACTTCTTGGTGCGTAAATGAGGGTTATACAGTTTCATTTTTAGATGGATTTACAAAAGGTGGAGAGGGAGCTATTGATTTAGCTAAAAAAGTTGTTGAAATGGTAAGTTCAGATTATGGGAACTATAAACCACTTTACAACTTAGACTCCCCTATTAAAGAAAAAATATCAACTATTGCAAAGATGATGTATGGAGCTAAAGATGTAAAATATCTAGAGAAAGCTGAAAGTCAAATTAAAAGGTATGAAGAAATGGGATTTTCTAACGCTTATATCTGTATAGCAAAAACTCCTAATTCATTGTCTGACAATCCTAAAGTTCTTGGAGTACCTAAAGATTTTACTATAACAGTGAGATCTGTTAATCTTTCCGCTGGAGCTAATTTTATTGTTCCCCTAACAGGATCTGTAATGACAATGCCTGGACTGGGCAAAGTCCCTTCTGCCATAAAAATGGAAGAAGAGGATGTCGAGTATTAAATGAAGGGGATGGTTCTATAAGAAACCATCCTCTTTTACATTCTATAAGTTTTTAATATAGCATAAGTGAAATGCGGA
Organism: uncultured Spirochaetaceae bacterium; assembly: GCA_964533775.1. GTDB lineage: Bacteria > Spirochaetota > Spirochaetia > Sphaerochaetales > Sphaerochaetaceae > Pleomorphochaeta. The sequence goes on from CAZHNE010000051.1 coordinate 2,407, forward strand.
GATATAAAGGATTTACCTCCGCATGTATTATGAATTAGTGCGGAGGTGTCTGATCTTTATTTCTGCAATTGTTAATACTTGTTGCGGATACTTAAATAACATTTTTCACATTAATAAATAATTTCATATCTGGTATGAGGACCTGAAGATATTTTTGAATATTCCTTTTTTTATTAAATCATTAATATCTCTTGTTGCAGAATCTTGACTGCAATTACATATCTTTGCCCATTTTTTAGTTGTAA
>CAZHNE010000051.1:2751-6086 GCA_964533775.1 uncultured Spirochaetaceae bacterium
GGAGCAATTCAAATGGTAAGATTAAGAAAATCCTTCTAAAACAATAGAAGGATAAAACATTCTTCTGTTGTTTTAATAAAAATCATTAAAACAAATTGGAGAATTAAAATGAAAAAATATATATCAAACAACTTCAAGCCATTATTTCTAGCTGTTGCCTTTTCAACAATTGCATCAATACTTGCAGTTAGAGTTCAGTTTCTAAAAGGTGATGTACTTGATTTTGCTTTAACAAGTAGCTTTAAAAGAACCCTACAAACAGGCACCTTTCTTGGCTTATTAATAGTTATGGAAATTGCATTTCATCATTTTTATGATAGAAATAAAGGGAAGTTTTCTGTTGAGTCGATAAAAGAAATAAAGAGCGATTATTTTAAGGCTTTACTACTAAAAGATTATCCTGACTTTTTAAAAAGGCCACAAGGGGAATACCTAGCGCAATATACTAATGAAATAGGAATAGTTGAAAATCAGTATTTTAGTACATTGCCTATGCTATTTGAAATCACTATAAAAATTGCAATTGTTAGTATATCTCTTTTTATTCTAGATTATAGGATAGCAATTATCACATTGTTTCTTTTAACAATGCCTTTGTATGTTCCAAAGTTAGTAGAAAAAAGCTTACATAAAGCTCAAATGGAATATGTTGAACAGTTTGAACAACATATCAAAACATTAACAGACTGGCTTAATGGCTTTGAAATAATAAAAAACTTCTCAATTGAAAAAAACATTACTAAAAGATTTGTAAATTCAAATAATATTACTATGGAAAAATACCTTAGAAAATACCAGGTAGGATATTTAACTAGAACTGTTTCAACCCTACTCTCTTACCTTTCTCATTTTATTATTTTATTTTTTGCTGCTTATTTAGTTTTAAAGGGAGATTTTACAGCTGGAGATTTTTTTATTGCGGTGGGAATGATAGATCAGTTATCGTATCCAATTATTTCTTTATCCTTTTTTATACAAAACTTAATCTCAGTAGAGCCAGTAAATACTTCAATATTAGAGTTTATTAATCAAAAACCAAAAAGTCATGGAACAAAAGAAATCTCTAAAGATGATTTTAAAGAAGTGTTGTTTTCAAATGTGACATTTGGATATAAAAAAAATAAAACAATATTAAATAATCTAAATATGACGTTTTTAAGAGATAAACAATATTTGCTTAAAGGAGGAAGTGGTTCTGGCAAAACAACTAGCATGAACTTACTATTAAATTACTACCAACCGATTTCTGGTACAGTAAAAATTAATGATGCATCAGTGCCTGATATTAAAAACATCAATGAGATAATTACTGTAATGAGACAAGATGCAGTATTGTTTGAAGATACTCTAAAAAACAACATTGCTATGTACAGAGAAGTCCCTGATGAAAGAGTTATTAGTGTGTTATCAAAAGTAGGATTAGCTAAGTATGCAAATAGTAATAGCTTAAAAATGGTAATTCAAGAGCGAGGCACTAATCTCTCAGGAGGAGAAAAAAGCCGTGTTACTCTTGCAAGATCTCTCTTAAGAGAAACACCAATACTAATATTAGATGAACCATTAGCTAATCTTGATGAAAATACTGCAAGAGAAATTGAAAAGCAGTTATTATCAATTACTGATAGAACAGTAATAATTATATCGCATACATTTAGTTCAGAAAACACAGAAAAAGTAGACAAAGTAATACAGTTTTAATTATCAAAAAACATAGCTAATTTAAATTTCTTTTTTGTCTATGGTACAAGTTCCCACACTTCTTTACTGAAACAAGTAGGGAGGGTAATAAGCCCTCCCTCAATTCCTTGTTTTTATACAATCTCTACAACTTTGATCATGTTAGTCCTACCTGGAGATCCTACTGGCACTCCTGCAGTGATGACAATCTTATCTCCCGGCTTGATATACCCGAGGGTTTGCAGATAATTTGGTGCAATCTCGAATAATTCATCTAGTGAACTCAGATTAGGAATTAAAACGGGAGTAACTCCCCAAGAGAGAGCAAGACGCTGAGCTGTCTGTACAATTGGGCTGTATGCAATAATCGGGACAGCCGGTCTGAACTTTGATATCAGTCGAGCAGAACCTCCAGAGTGAGTAAAGCAAGTTATATAAGCTGCCTTAATCTCCATGGCAAGCTCTCTTGTTGCCATTCCTACTGCTTCAGTGGTGCTTTTCTTCCTACTTAGTTCAATATCTTCTTTATTTAACCGCTGGTCTAGAACAAGTCTATGATAGGTTAAACTTGCTTCGGTATGAGTAATAATCCTATTCATGATCTGCACAGCACTTAGTGGATGCTTTCCTGCTGCGGTCTCTCCTGAGAGCATAACCGCACTAGTTCCATCGAGAATAGCGTTCGCAACATCCCCAGCCTCCGCACGTGTAGGTCTTGGGTTAGTAATCATCGATTCAAGCATTTGTGTAGCGGTAATCACTGGTAAGCCAGCTAGATTACACTCTCTGATGAGTGTCTTCTGGATAACTGGAACCTCTTCAGGAGAAGTTTCTACTCCTAAATCTCCACGAGCAACCATGATAACACTTGTTTCTTTGATTATGTTTTGTATATCGGCAACAGCCTCGGGCTTTTCTATTTTGGATATAATAGGAATTTCTCTACCATAAGTCTTGTACATAAATTTCTTTAGCGCAATAACATCTCTAGAACTCCGTACAAATGAAAGTGCTACAAAATCAAGATTATTTCTGAATGCAAAATCAAGATCTTTCTCATCTTTTTTAGTGTAGGAAGAGAGATGTTTAAGGAAGGTTTCAGGTAAATTAACACCTTTTCTTGGTTTAACTTCTCCCCCATCAACAACTTCTGTTGTAATTACTTTCCCTTTTACCTTTAAAACCTTAAGGGCGATTAGACCATCATCTATAAGGATTCTAGCTCCCTTCTCAACCTCATCATGAAGGTAGGGATAATCTATACTGATTAAGTCTCTTTTTCCGACACAAGGCTCCGTGGTAATCTTCAGAATTTCTCCTTCGTTCACTACAAAAGAACCCTTCTCTATCTCGCCTAAACGAATCTTAGGTCCCTGTAAGTCTTGGAAGACGGCTATTGGAGTATCGAGCTCTTCAGATACCTGTCGCGCCCAGTCAACAGTTCGCTGGTGTTCTTCGTGATCTCCATGACTGAAGTTAAGTCTGATGACTCTAGCTCCTGACTTTACTATGTCACGAATCATCTCATAACTTCTCGAAGAAGGTCCTATGGTCGCTACTATTTTGGCATTTGTTGTGCTCGCTTTCATTTATCACCTCTCATATTTATAATACGCTTTATTTCACAAACGTCAAGTTAAGTGTTTATGGTAATTTAA
>CAZHNE010000051.1:6186-8072 GCA_964533775.1 uncultured Spirochaetaceae bacterium
AGGACCTTGATTAATTATTCTTTACTTTTATGCAATAAAGTGTGAAGATGTTCTGTAAAATAACTAAAAGATTAAAAGTTTCTTCTTTTTTTGAATTTAAGAAGATACTTGTGAAATATGAGCTATTACTCCAGGTTTAAATTTTAAGACCCCGCAATTTATAAAGGAATAATTTTATGCCAAGTATAATTAATAAAGATATTAAAAAGCCAGAGGCTAAGGTTGAAGAAAAAATCCTTTATTCTTTTGTTGACTTTACCCATGAATTATTAACCAACAAAGACCTTGATAGTGCTTTGTTAAATGGCATTACGATGCTGGGAAAGGCAACACAAGTAGATAGAGTTTACTACTGGGAAAATCATTTTGATGAAGAAACACAAAGGTGGCTCACAAGTCAAAAAGTTGAATGGTGCGCACAAGGGATAGAGCCTACAATTGACGATGCTGATCTTCAAAATATCCCTCTTGAAGAATTAAGTGATTTTATGGATATTCTTAAAGAGAAAAAGTTTTTCTCTTCTCATATTAAAGATATGTTAAATGGAAAAAATAAAACAAAAGATGTCTTAGAGAGTCAAGGGATTAAGTCTATACTAGCTTTACCAGTTTTTATCAAAGATAACTTTAGAGGGTTTGTGGGATTTGATTCTTGTAAAAAAGAAAAAGAGTGGTCTCATAGTGAAACTTCTCTTTTAAAAGCTTTTGTTCTCTTGTATGTTGATGCACTGGAAAGAAGCTTTCTTGAAGCGAGCATAATTCAAGCCAAAGAAAACTTTAATAATTTTTTTAACATGATAGATGATTTATTATTTGTGCTAGATCTGGATGGGAATATCCTTCAGGTTAACCATAAGACCTTAAATAGATTTAAGTATTCTCAAGAAGAGCTTATTGGTAAGTCTGTCTTAATCTTTCATCCAAAAAATCTAGAAGATCAAGTTAAAAGAAACATTGAAGACTTGTTCAATAAAAAAGTCAATGTTTGTAATCTACCTGCAATTACAAAGGAAGGGCAAGTTTTATTTGTAGAAACCAGAGTTTCCGAAGGTGAATGGGATGGTAAGCCTGTAATTTTTGCAGTATCAAAAGATATATCAGAATTGAAAATGTCGGAGGAAAAGTTTTCAAAAGCCTTTAACAATAGTGGAGTGAGCATGTTTATTGCTGGAATCAAAAATGGCGAGTTATTAACTATTAACGACAACTTTTTAAAACTAATAGGCTACAAAAGAGAAGAAATGGAAGGTAAGAGTATCTTAGACTTTCCAATATTTGATAATCCAAATGACTATTATTTTATAAAGCAAAGTCTCTTAAAGGATAAAGAAGTATCTAACTATGAAATAAAGCTCAAAAATAAGGATAATACTCCCCTTGCTGGACTTATAAATATTGTACCCCTAAGACTTAATCAAGAAGAGTGCGTACTTGCTAGCATTGTTGATATTACAGAGCGTATGGCTTATCAAGAAAAACTAATAGAGATGTCCAATAGAGATTCCCTCACCGGGGTTTATACTAGGCGCTATGTTTATGAAAAATTAGAAAAGATTATTCAACAGTACAAAAAAGATAAAAACCTTTTTTCCGTTGTTGTTATTGATATCGACCATTTTAAGGCCGTTAATGATAAGTATGGCCATCAGGTTGGTGATAAAGTTTTAATAGAATTTACCAATAGAATAGAGGATAACCTACTTTCTGATGATCTTTTAGGCCGATATGGGGGTGAAGAATTTATCCTTGTCCTGAACCATTCTAACAGAGAAGCTATTAATGTTCTTTTAGAAAGAGTTTTAATAGATTTTAGAAATAGTCCCTTTGTCTTAGAAGATATTTGCATTCATCTTACCTTTAGCGCTGGCATCTCATCTGCAGATGAA
>CAZHNE010000051.1:8172-10721 GCA_964533775.1 uncultured Spirochaetaceae bacterium
TTAGTATCATGCTTTTTGTCTTATGCATAAAACAATAACAAAGTAATCTTGTTCTTTATGCAAGACGATAATAACCATGCAACAAACTTCTACTAAAATAATAATTTTTACCTTTAAGCATTACCAATAACATTGAGCTAATCTCATCTCTTTTTTTTACATTTTTAAAATAAGATAAAAAGAATTAATTAAAAACCATAATAAACTTAAATAAAAAAAGACTTTGCCTCTTGAATAATACCCATAGAGGGTATATCTTTTACATATACCCTCCATGGGTATTTTAGGAGATAGATATGAAAGAAGTATATGAAATAGAAGGTATGTCTTGCGCTGCTTGTAGTAGTGCTGTAGAAAGAGTTACTAGAAAGCTTGAAGGCGTAGAATCTAGTGATGTTAATCTTACTACAAACAAGATGACAATTGTGTACGATAAAGATAAGGTAGATCCCAATTTAATTATGGAAAAGGTTGAAAATGCCGGATTTGGAATTAAAAAAGAAGCAAAAGATGAAAAGGCTTCAATTAGGGAAGAGGAAGACAAGGAAGAAAAAGCTGAGAGAAAAACAAAAAATGGATTAATAGTATCAATAGTTTTATCTATTTTATTAATGTATGTTTCTATGGGTCATATGATAAATCTTCCATTATTTAACATCTTTAGCAAAATGACTCACCCTTATAACTGGGTACTGCTTCAAATATTATTTACAATTCCAATTCTTGTAATTGGTAGAAATTATATTACTAATGGATTTAATGCTTTATTTCACAAAAACCCTAACATGGACTCTCTTGTTGCAATAAGTGTTAGTGCATCTTTTATTTACAGTATTGTAATGTCTTTTTTAGTACAAGATTATCCATCAGTTCTAAATACACTATATTTTGATGCTGCAGCTATGGTATTAACATTCATTTCTTTAGGTAAATATTTTGAACATAAAAGTACAAGAAAAACAAAAGATGCTATAAAGAAATTAATTGAACTAAAAGGTGATACAGCTTTAATAGTTGATAATATAGAAACAAACAGTTATAGAGAAGTTGAAATTGATACAGTTAATCCCTCTGATATAGTTTTAGTAAAACCTGGAAGCAAAATCCCTCTAGATGGTGTTGTAATAAAAGGTAGTAGTGCTGTTGATGAGTCTATGTTAACAGGAGAGAGTCTACCAGTTGAGAAAAGCATAGACGATGAAGTTGTTGGCGGTAGTTTAAACAAAGAAGGAATTCTTTATATAAAGGTAACAAGAGTTGGAGAAGATACAACCCTTTCTAAAATAATTAAGTTTGTTGAAGATGCTCAAGGTAAAAAAGCTCCAATATCTAAAATTGCTGATAAAGTAGCTGGTGTCTTTGTTCCAATAGTAATTGTGATTGCATTTGTTTCAGCAATCATTTGGTTATTATTTGGTAAAGATGTTAGTTTTGCTCTAAATATATTTACATCTGTCTTAGTCATTGCTTGTCCTTGTGCTTTAGGTCTTGCAACTCCAACAGCAATAATGGTAGCAACAGGATTAGCTGCAAATAATGGAATTTTAATTAGAAGTGGTGAAGCATTAGAAGAAATACACAACGCTGAAGTAGTTATACTTGATAAAACAGGAACAATTACTGAAGGAGTGCCAAAAGTAACTCAAGTTTATTCTAAAAACCTAGATGAAAATAAAATTATTGAAATAGCTGGAGTTGTAGAAAAAGTATCACAACATCCATTAAGTAAAGCAATTGTATCAAAAATGGAAGAATCTAATATTGAAAGTTCTCTTGTAGTCGATGAGTTTGAAAACATATCAGGAAAAGGTGTTGTTGCAACATTAACTAATAAAGATAGAATTGTTATAGGGAATACCAAACTATTAGATGACAATAATATTAGCTATGAAGAATTTAATGAAAAACTCTCACAATTTGCTCTTATGGGTCAAACCCCAATGTGCTTAGCCATCAACGGTAAATTTGAAGCTATTATAAGTGTGGCTGATACAATTAAAGAAACTAGTATAAAAGCAATACAAAAACTTAAAGATCAAAATTTAAAAGTTGTTATGCTAACAGGAGATAATATTCAAACAGCACAAACAATTGCTAAACAAGTAAATATTGACTTTGTTGAAGCTGAAGTACTTCCTACAGAAAAAGCACAAGTTGTAGAAAAGTATCAAAAGCTTGGTAAAAAGGTAATTATGGTAGGTGATGGTATTAATGATGCCCCTGCCCTAGTTCAAGCAAATATTGGCTTTGCTATTGGAAACGGAAGTGATATAGCAATTGAATCTGCAGATGTTGTCTTAATGAAAAACAATTTACTAGATGTGTCTAAAACATACAAATTAAGTAAGTTAACAATTAAAACTATCAAACAGAATCTGTTTTGGGCTTTCTTCTACAACTCACTTGGAATCCCAGTTGCAGCAGGTGTATTATTTGCATTTGGTGGATTTTTACTAAATCCAATGGTTGGAAGTTTTGCAATGTCTCTAAGCTCACTTTTTGTAGTATCTAATGCTTTAAGACTTAAATATAAAAACATCGGTTAGGAG
>CAZHNE010000052.1:0-10571 GCA_964533775.1 uncultured Spirochaetaceae bacterium
TTTTACTTTAAGTTTTACTTCTTTAGAAATTAACGGTGAATCATTTAATGCTCTTGAAACAGTGGATTCACTAACTCCAATAGCTTTAGCTACTTGAGCTCTATTAACTTTTTTTACCATTTTATTACCTTTAAGAATAAGCATAGCAATACAAAATGTACCTTGCAAGGTTTTTCCACTAAAATCTAATTTAAATGCGTAGTATCTCTAATAATGAATATAAATTTTTTGATATAGAAAAGGAGTCTTTATTAGGTTTGTCCTAACTAGAATTTTAAGTTAAAAAAATATTACAGCAGCCTTTATGTAACAAACTTGTAACATTTATGTAAAAAAACACCATTAGTAGCAATTATTTGGCTAGCTTTCTATCTAAAAAACACCTTTTTATTAGTTTTTAAACTTTATTTGTTTACATGTCTTATTTAATCAACTATCATTATATTATAAAATTATTGCACTGAGTAGTCTCTAAAACTTCTCAATTAATTAAACTGTGTATACGGTTAAAAATAGGTTATTAACTACACATTTATAACCATTAAGGGGAAACTATGTACTTGTCTAAAGTTAAGGCTATGAAAGCATTAGAAATAATGCTTAATTCACGATATTTTGAAAAGCAAATCGCTTCACTATTTCAAAAACAAATAATGCACGGAACAACACATCTAAATATTGGCCAAGAGGCTTGCCAAGCTGGCTTGGCATTAAATTTAGAAAAAGAAGATTGGATAGTTCCAACCCATCGCTGCCACGGCTACACAATAGCTAGTGGTAGTTCTATGTTTAAGATGTTTAGTGAAATGTTTGGTTCAATGCACGGCTTGAGTAAAGGCCTAGGTGGAAGCATGCATATGAGCGATATCGAAAACTGTAATCCTGGTGGTTCTGCAATTGTAGCAAGTGGAGTTCCTCTTGCAGCAGGTCTTGCTTTTGCACTTAAAAGGCAAAATAAACCTAATATGGCAGTTGCCTTGTTAGGAGATGGTGCCACCTCTCGAGGTGTAGTTCATGAAGCAATGAACATATCTTCAATTTGGGATTTGCCTCTTTTGTTTTATCTAGAAAATAACGGTTATGGAATGAGTGCTTGTGTTAAAAATGTAGCTGCAGGCAGATCTTTTGTAGATAGGGCTAGAGCTTTAAACATCAAGGCTGTAAGTGTTGATGGGAATGATATTGAAGCAGTTTACTTGGCAGTAAAAGAAGCTAGAAGATATATGATGGAAGAAAAGCGACCATACTTTATTGAATGTGTTACTTATCGCTTTAACGGACACTCTAAATCAGATCCATGTGTTTATAGAACTAGAGAAGAAGAAGCGCGATGGTTAAAAAGATGTCCAATTGAAAACTTCACTAAAAAATTACTAGACAATAAAATTGTTTCATTAGATGAGCTAAAGAAGTTAAATAATGATTGTAAGACTTTAGTTTTAGAAGAACTACAAAAAGCAGAAGATTTAAAGAGTGAAAGTTTAAAACTAGAAGATGTTGAGGAATTTGTTTTTGATCCATATAAAGTTAAAGAACAAAAAGCCAAAGTCTTCCATAGAGCCCTTGGTAGAGAAGCTATTAGAGAAGCTTTGTTAGAAGAATGTTTACGGGATGAAAATGTTGTTTTGATGGGAGAGGATATTGGTAAATATGGCGGTTGCTTTAAAGTAACTGGAGATTTATATACTCACATTGAAGATCAACTCTACGAAACTCCCGTCAGTGAAGAGGGTTTTGCTAACTTAGCTGTTGGAGCAGCTCTTTTAGGAATAAGAAGTGTTGTTGAAATAATGTATGGAGACTTTTCTACATTAATTAGTGACGCTTTAATTAACCATGCGAGTAAGATGAGATTTATGAGCGCAGGTCAATTTAACAGCCCAGTAGTATTTAGACTTCCAATGGGATGTGGAACAGGTCACGGTGCGCAACACTCACAATCTCTTGAAATGATGTTTACAAATATTCCTGGATTAAAAGTAGTAGCTCCTTCTACACCTAGAAAGGCAAAAGCTTTATTAAAAGCTTCTATTAGAGATAATAATCCGATTGTATTTTTAGAACATAAGTTATTATACAAGTTAGAGGGACAAGTTGGAGATAAGAGTGATGTTATGCAACTTGGTAAAGCTGATATTGTCTTAGAAGGCAATAGTGTAACTTTAATATCTTATGGGTATAGTACTAATGTTTGTTTAAAAGCTGTGGAATTATTAAACGATACTGATGGTGGAAAAGACTTAGTTGAAGTTATAGACTTAAATACTTTATCACCTTTAGATAGGGAAACAATAATTAATTCTGTTATAAAAACTCGTAAAGCACTTATTGTTCATGAAGCGCCTCTCTCTGCGGGGTTTGGTGGTGAAATTGTTGCAACAATTTGTGAAAATGAAAAAGCTTTTGCCTCATTAGAAAAACCAGTAGTAAGATTATGTGGAAAAAACTTCCCAGTTCCTTTTACACCTATTTTAGAAAGAGCTCTTGTTCCAACAGAAATTGAAGTTTTTGCGGCCTTAAAAAAGCTGTTAGACTTATAAATATTATTTTAAAACATTGAAGAAGAGGTTTAATTCTCAATAAAAATTGAGCTAGACCTTTTCTTTTTTTCTTATGTTTACTAAGATAAGTTGAAAATTAGTTGCATTTTTTGCAATTAAATCTAGGAGAAACAAAGATGGACATTGATGTAAAGAATTTGCATCCTTTAGAAGTCCGATTGCTTCGTCATGTAAAAGTTGGTGAAGATATCACTAGTGATAGACTAATTAGTGAGTTGGATTATAAAGTGGGGCAATGTAACCAAGCTTTTAGCTGGTTATGCAATAAAGGCTTCTTAGAGGAAAAGAGTCGCACAAAAAGAACTCTTTTTGAACTAACAAAGTTGGGTAAACAACAACAGAAAATTGGTATTCCTGCCTTTAGAATCTTTACATTTTTAAAAGAAAATGGAGAAGCTACGTTACCTGAGTTGGCAGAAAAGTTAAGCTTAGGCAAAAGCGATGTTGGTTCAGCATTTGGTTCTTTATCTAAAGCTAAAGTAACTAAAATGAATGAGGACAAAAAGGCAACTGTAATAGCAGACGACCTTCCTGAAAACGAGCAGTTAGTTATTAGTTTAATTAATAGAGGTGCAAAAGGTGCTATTGAAGAGAGCTCCCTCAGCAAGAATGAAAAGGAAGCTATTAAAAAAATTGCTAAAAAAAGAGGAGCAGCTACTTCAGCTTTCAAAATGATTGAAAGAGAAGATCTTGTCTACTCTTTAACCGAGAAAGGGAATAAAGCTAGAGAAGCTATTTTTGAAGCTAATATTACAGGTGAAGAATTAGGTAATGTTACAGCTCAAATGCTTTCTACAGGCAGTTGGAAAACAGGTACATTCCGTCCTTATGGAGTTGATGCACCACCTTCAAAAATTATTCCAGGTAGACATAATCCTTATGGTAATTACCTCCAATGGGTTAAAGACAAATTAGTTTCTTTAGGATTTGAAGAGTTTGATGGTTCATTAGTAGAAAATGAATTCTGGAATGGTGATGCTTTATTTATGCCACAATTCCACAGTGCTAGAGACATACACGATGTATATTACATAAAAGAACCCTCTCATGCTAAAAAAATTGAAGAGCCTTGGTTAAGTAATGTTGCTAAAACTCACAGCGATGGTTGGAAAACCGGTTCTAGAGGTTGGGGATATAAGTTTGATCCAGACTTTACTAGAAGACAAGTTATGAGATCGCAGGGAACAGTTCTTTCTGCAAGACAATTAACTAATGCTAAAATCCCTGGTAAATACTTTGGTGTAGCTCGTTGTTTTAGATACGACCAAGTAGATGCAACACACGGAGCTGACTTTTATCAAACAGAAGGAATTGTATTAGGTGATGATGTTAATCTGAAAACATTGTTAGGTTTATTAAAACTATTTGCTGAAGAAATTGCAGGAGCAGAAGAAGTAAGATATGTTCCAGCTTATTTCCCATTTACAGAACCATCTATTGAAGTACATATAAAACACCCTGTTTTAGGTTGGTTTGAACTAGGTGGAAGTGGTATTTTCAGACCAGAGGTTACAAAACCATTTGGTATTGATGTTCCAGTTCTAGCTTGGGGACTCGGTATTGATAGAATGGCCTTAATGCATTTAGGTCTAAATGACTTAAGAGAATTATTCACTCCAGATATAGAGCACGTAAGAGAAAGGAGAGGAAATTAATGCCAAAAATTGAAACAACAGAAAAAGCATTGTTTTCATTATTAGGAAGAAAATATAGTGATGGTGAATTAGAAGATATTTTGCCTGTAGCTAAAGCAGAATTAGATGCTCATGAAAACGATGTTTTCAAAATAGAGTTAAACGATACAAATAGACCTGACTTATGGTCAGCAGCTGGTGTAGCACGCTCCTTAAATGCATACAAAAATGAAGAAGTAGCATTATATGATTTCTTTTCTACTAAAGATGAAACTTTTGATAGTGAAGAGAGAAGTGTAAAAGGTAGCAACGCTCCTGAATATAGAAAATATTCAATTGGCTTTGCTGCTAAAGGTCACGTAGTTACTGAAGATGATTTAGAAGCTCTTATTCAAAGCCAAGAAAAACTATGTTGGAACTTTGGAAGAAAGAGAAAAACAATTGCAATTGGAATTTATAAAAGTGATTTAATTACTTATCCAGTTCATTACACAGCAGCAGATCCTGATAAAACATCTTTTATCCCATTAGATATGGAAGAAGAGTTAACTCTTAGAGAAATATTGAAAAAACACCCTAAGGGTTTAGAGTATGGTCCAATAATTGAAAATGAGGAAGTTTTTCCTTATTTAGTAGATGATGCTGGAAACACTTTATCAATGCCTCCTGTAATTAATAGTTCAACAGTTGGATCTGTAGAAGCTGGGGATAGTAACTTGTTTGTTGAAATGAGTGGTTCTATATTAAAAGACCTTCTTCTTTCAGCATCAATTATGGCATGTGATATGAGTGATATGGGATTTGAAATTTTACCAGTTAAAGTTGAGTTTGATTTTGAAACTGAATTTGGTAAAGAAATAACAGTTCCTTACTATTATCAAACACCCGCGAAATGTTCAATTGCAGAAGTAAGAAAAACAACAGGTGTAGATTTAACTAGTGAGCAAATTATTCTTTCTTTAAAAAGAATGGGTATATTCGCAATAACTGATGAAAAAGATATTTTTATAACAGTTCCTGAATATAGAGATGACTTTCTACATGCAGTTGATGTAGTTGAAGATGTTATAATAGGGTACGGTTTAAATAATTTTGAACCAGAGATGCCTGCTTCTTTTACTATGGGTAGATTAACTCCCGCTGAAGAGTTGGGAAGAAAAGCTAAAGACATTATGGTTGGCTTAGGCTTTCAAGAAATGATGTACAACTATTTAGGTTCTAAAAGAGAATATATTGATAATATGAACGTTGATGGAAAAGATTATATTCAAATTTCAAACCCAATGAGTGAAAACTATGAGTTTGTTAGACCATCAGTAATCCCTAGTTTAATGAAGAGTGAAAGTATAAGTGCCAGAGCGCCTTATCCTCACAAGATTTTTGAAGTAGGTAAAATAGCATATTTAGATAAGAGGGAAAACAGCGGAACAGTTACTAGAAACTCACTAGGTTTTATGTCTGCTGATTCTTTAATGGGCTACAATGAAATTTCTTCCATTGTAAACACCCTAATGTATTTCTTAAAAATTGATTATAAAAATCTAGTATTAGAAAACGATAATAGATTTATTAGTGGAAGATGTGCTCAAATAACTGCCGGTGGAAAACAAATTGGTGTTTTTGGTGAAGTTCATCCTCAAGTATTAGAAAACTGGGGTTGTTCAATGCCAACAGTAGTTTGTGAAATTGATTTAGACACTATATTAAGTCTATAAAAAATATTAATTAAGCATAATACGGATTGTCTATCATAAAAACTTTATGGTATTCAATCCGTTTTTATTCCCTCTCTATATGTGGTAGGGGTAGTAGAAGTATACTTTTTAAAGAAACTTATAAAGTTGTTTGTGCTTTTAATTCCAACCTCTTTTGAAATATCACTAAGAGTTTTTTCAGAATAAGCTAAAAGATTTATAGCTTTTGCAATTCTTTGCATATTTACATATTCCTTAAAAGTAGTGTTGGTAACTTCAAAAAACAAGTTTGAAAGATATTTAGCGCTAATTCCCATTTCCAAGGCAACCCTCTCAAGAGTTAGTTTTTTATCTAAGTTGTTTGTAATAAAGAATTTCGCCTCTTTAATTCTTTGATCTGTTTTTTTACTAGTAAAATCAAAACTATCACTAATTTTATCTATTAACTGATAAGTCTTAAAAAGGAGTTGAGAACTGTTCTCACAAAATTCAAACTCACTTGTAATAATCGTAGTTAAGAAAATATTAAAATCAGGATCAATGTTGTTATCATCAATTAAGTTGAAAATGTAGCTAAATATATAGATGATTAAATTCTTTTGAAGTCTAAAATCCCTTATGTCACTATCTTTAGCAGCTAGAGAAATAAACATAACTTTTATATATAACTTTATAGATTCAATATCTCCTGTTTTTACACTTTCTTCTAAAAAGTAAGACACATTAATATGCTCGGCTTTAGCAATTCTTTCTTTTCCCTCTATTTCAATGCTTTCTACATTTTCACTAACTATTTTTACTGTATCTTTATTATATGGAGTGCCTGTAAATAGGAAAAACAACAACTTAGCATTATCTATAACTGATAAATCATATTTTTTAAAAGGTCCAAATATATAAACCTCATCCTTTTTTAATAAAATATATTTGTTTTTTATAGCTTCTATTATTAAAAGAGGGTTGTTTTTGGTTAAGAGCTTTAAGGATGAGGCTATGCTATCCCTTTTGTTTTTATTTTTTTTATAAACACTACACTTAATATTGTTTAAGGTGCACAAGTTGTTTATCAATTGATCTCTCTGCATTAACTTTTCCCATCTTCTATAAATTTTGATAGATTTTTCTAAATCTATAGTATTATACTATAATAAAGTTATGAAAAGTCAAAAGCAAATTTGTTTATTGTGTAAAATTACAAAATCACACTATTTAAAGTTTAAAAGTAGTGGTGAGTGTATAAGCGAAGATAATCCTACAAAAATTATAAATTTAGAAAAGGATCTCTACTATTCTAAAACTTTGTTGTTTGAAAAGTTATCAACTGATATTGTAATTGCTTTAAAAGAGGATTTGTTTTACGTACTAATAAAAGATGCATCACTTGTTCATACGTTAGGGCCATTAAAGATAGATTTTAAAAACTTAAATGACGGCAGCTTTATCTCTTATAAAGAGGTGGATGCTATTTCAAGACTGTTTTACTATTTAATAACAGGCTATGAATTATTTTACCATGTGCCAAGATTTGTAGATGAAAGCTATAAGTATTACAGAGGGGAAAAGTACTTTTTCAGTGAAGAGAAGATATTTAACGTAGAGCAACAGCCTAAATTTACTTATAACAAAAAGTATCAATTATACAATGTTTTATCTATCAGTTTAAAAGAAAAAAACAGAGCTTTTTTACATAACTATATTAACAGTTTGTTGCAAGAAGATTTGTTTGAAGAATTGTTAGAAGATTATGAAAAAGAGGTGGTTGAGAAAATAGGAAAATTTCGATTACAAAAAAATATCCTAATATACTCTTTGTCTCAAATTATGTACTTTCTTAACGAAGTTGCTATAGATAAAAGCGAAAACATGACTTACCTAATTATAAGTAGAGTTGAAAAGGCAAAAGATATAGAGGGCCTTGTATTAGTAGCCTATCAGCTAATTGATAGTATTATAAACTCATTAAATGACCATACAACAACCAGCAACCCTTATATAAGAAGAGCTGCAGATTTTATCATATGTAACTTGGATGGAAAGTTAACACTCTCTCTTGTAAGCGATGAGTTATGTATTAGTTCTAAGTACTTATCTTTTTTATTTAGAAAAGAATTAAATATATCTTTTAAAGATTATGTAATCCATAAAAGAATAAGCAAAGCTAAAAAGCTGTTGTTGTACACAAATAAAAGTTTAAGTGAAATATCATTAGAAATTGGAATTAAAAATTCTAATAATTTTATTTCTTTTTTCAAAAGATATGAGAATATTACACCTAACAAATACCGCTTCCAATAAGCTTATACATTAAACTTGTTTGCAAAAGATATAAGACCCGCAGCACTAAGAGGTTTGCTATAATAAAAACCTTGAACTTTATCTACGCCAAGATCTCTTGCAATTTTATCCTGCTCTTTTGTTTCAACACCCTCTAAAATTGTTTCAAAGTTTAAGCTCTTAATCATTTTCACTAAAGTTTTTAATACTTTTTTATTTGATGAGTCGTTTTCACACGCCAGTAATAAGTTTCTATCAATTTTTATTATATCAAAAGGAAGAGTTAAAAAAGATTCAAATGTAGAGTACCCAGTTCCAAAGTCATCTAAACTAAGTTTAAAACCTACATCTTTTAACTTAAACATATTTGTTTTTAGCAAGTTCCAATTAATAACTTTTGTTGACTCGGTAATTTCTAAAATAATTTGTGATGAATCAACATTGTGTTTTTTTAAAATTGATAAGAAGTCTTCAACAATTGTTGGTTCCATAAAATGGATCATAGAAACATTAATAGAGATAGTTTCAAAAGGCATTTTTATAGTATTAATAATGTTACAAATTTCTTTAATCATAGATTTACCAATAGAAATAATTGTTCCATTATTTTCCGAAATACTAATAAATTCTCCATTAGGAACAAATCCAATGCTAGGGATTTCAATTCTTGCCAAAGCTTCAGCTGTATCAAAAGTGTTTGTGTTAAGATTATAAATTGGCTGTAAGTTAAAATCGATTGGTTTGTTGTTAACTATTTTATGAATCTCAGTATCTATAATCCTATGCCTGACAAAGGAGATTGCATCATTTGATGTAATATATAAATCTGTTTTATTATTAGAGTCTTTAAGCTTTTGTAATCCCCACTGAAGAGCCTTTTTAAAAGATGCTCTATCTGTAAACATGTTTAAAGGAGCTGTGTGTGCAAAAACATATCTAAGTGGTAGTGCAGCCGGATTGGATTGTTTTAAAGCTTCAATTTCATCTTTCCAAATATTGGCTGCTATTGTTTTAGTGTCTTCGTCTCTGTAAGTAATAGCAAAAGTATTTTGCTCGATTCTAAAAAGAGTTGATGATCTTATTGCTTTTCTAGTTTTGTTAATAATATTTGAATAAGTGTTATTTATAAAAGAGAAGGTTGATAACTCACTACTTATATTAGTGTTTTTTATATAAACAAATAAAATACTTGTGCTACTATTTATAAGATTAAGAATATAATTATCAAATGTATCAGCGTTTAAAGCACCTGTTTGAGCATCTTCACTAAGAATAGGGTTTTGGCTTTCTACGAAAACAATCAAAATTAATAAGGAATTAGTAAATTGTAGTATTTGGATGCTAGGGAACATATAGTGGATTGTTACAGTCGAAAGTAAAAAAAACAAACTAAAAACTGAAAGTTTTACTTTTCTTTCTTGCATTTGTTTTCGTTTTTTTAAGAAGAAAATTGTAGAATCTATTAAGTAACAAATCCCACTAACCCAAAGAAGTATATATAAAGGGCCATATGTAAAGCTCTTATCAGCTTCAACTGAAAATATCAGCCCTGTTTTGCTATTACTAATTAACATAATTAGTACAGTTATTGCAGGAATACTAAGGTAGAAAATTCTTAAATTCCTTTTCATATTTAATGTTTTGTTAAAATATAGGTAAACAGAAAGAATTTGCAATTGAAAAGCAACATAAAATAATATACAAACAGAATAAGAAAGCTCTATAGAATATTTTGGGTTTTCTAAAAAGTAAATAGAGGTCATATTCAGTGATGCAGTGATAATGCTAATGCTTATATATAAAAGATAAGGACGCTGAATTGGATTGTAAATCTGTCGTTGAAAAACCAGTAGCAATTGCACAGTTAAGAGTAATACAATTGCAGAAAAATCAAATGTATAACCAAATATTATATTACTCACTTTTATTAGCCTCTTTAGTTATTTAAAACTTTAGTTTTTCTCCAAACTCCGTTAGTTCATCCCTTCTATATGATTCGTGTTTTGTAGCTAGCATTGAGTTGTCCCCCATATATCTAGGAATGACGTGAATGTGAAGATGCGGTATTTCTTGATTAGCAGCTTTCGAGTTGTTAATAACTATATTAGTTCCTTCACAACTAAGCTTTTCTCTTTGAATCGAATCAACTTTTTTTGCTATTTTCATTAAATGAGCTAATTCATCTATTGGGCATTCACTAAAAGTGGGGTAAGGCTTTTTGCTAATAACTAAGGCATGGCCTTTGTTTATAGGATTAATGTCTAGAATTACAAGACAAACTCTATCTTCATAAAGTTTTATTGACGGAATTTCGTTGTTTATTATTTTTTCAAAAATTGTACTCATGATTTTGTATCATATCATACTTGGCGGTTTTTTAAAAGAAAATAAGGGGCCTCATAAAAAGG
>CAZHNE010000053.1:0-10540 GCA_964533775.1 uncultured Spirochaetaceae bacterium
TAGGAGAGTTTAATATGAAGAAAGTTAAAGTCGGTGTAGCCGGTTATGGCGTAATAGGTCAAAGATTAGCAGATGGAGTTGCAATGCAAGGTGATATGGAATTAGTCGGTGTAGCAGATGTAGCACCTACATTACCAATTCAAGCTTTATATGAAAAAGGCATGCCTTATAAGCTTTTTACTGCAGTTCCTGAAAAGAAAAATCTTTTAACTGATAAAAACATACCAGTAAGTGGTACTTTAGAAGACCTAGTGCAAGAAGTAGACATTATGTTAGATGCTACGAGTGCTGGTGTTGGAGCATTAAATAAAAAATTATACCAAAAATATAATACAAAAGCTATTTTCCAAGGTGGAGAAGACAATGAAGTAGCTGATATATTCTTCCACGGATATGCAAACTATGAAAAAGGCTTAGGAGCTAATTACTTAAAGTTAACAAGTTGTAATACAACTGGTTTAATTAGATCTGTAGATCTTGTTGATAGAAGTGTTGGAGTTGAGAGAATTGCAATTACTATTATTAGAAGAGTAGCAGACCCAGGTGATTATCATAGAGGATTAACTAATGCTTTAGAAGTTGCTCCTGCTCCTAACCATCAAGCTGTTGATTTAATGACAATAATGCCACATATCAACGCTACAGGTATATTAGTACATACTCCTGTAACTCATGGGCACATCATTACATCAGTATTAACACCTAAAACTAAAATAAGCAAAAAAGAATTCTTAGATATGTGTTATGCAGATTCAAGAGTAAGAGTTGTTAGTAGAGAAGATGGTTTCTTAGGAAATGCTTCATTATTTAAATATGCAAGAGATCTTGGAAACCCAAGAGGAGATATGTATGAAATTGCAGTATTTAAAGAATCAATTGTAAATAGTGGTGATGATATTATGTTTGCAATTAATATTCCTCAAGAAGCTGTTGTAATTCCAGAAAGCATTGATGCAATTAGAGCTGCTCTAAGAATGCAAGAAACAAGAGATGCTGGAGTTGCTGCTACAAACAAATACTTAGGATTAAAATAATGAGTAAAGATTTAGGGTTTAAGTCTATCGAAGAAGTAGATTTAAAAAACAAAAAAGTCTTATTAAGATTAGATATTAACTCACCAATTGATGTTAATACTAAAAAAATTGTTAATACTAACAGAATAGATAAATCTCTTAAAACTCTAAATTATTTAAAAGACAATGGCGCGAAAGTAGCTATAATAGCTCACCAAGGGGACACATTAGATTATCAAAATCTAATGCCTCTTAGTGAGCACTCTCAAATATTATCAGAAAAAATGGGTGTTCCTGTTTCTTATATCGATGATGTTTGTGGGCCTGCTGCCATTGAAAAAGTAAATAATTTAAAAAGTGGTGAATTTATTATTTTAGGTAATTTAAGATATTTAGGTGAAGAATTATCAACTTTTGAAAACAGTGTTAAGTTAACAGACAAGCAACTGGTTGAAAACTATTTAGTTAGATCCTTAGCCCCTCATTTTGATTTATATATAAATGATGCTTTTTCTGCCGCTCATAGATATGCACCTAGTATGGTAGGGTTTCAAAAACTACTCCCTAGTGCTGCAGGGTATTTATTGTTTGATGAAGTATCAACTTTATCAAAAGTTATGAATGCTCCTGTTTCCCCATGTATATTTGTACTCGGTGGAGCTAAGATTTCTGATGCTTTTTCCATGATGGAAGAAGTATTAAGCAAAAAGATTGCTGATAAAATCTTAACCTCTGGAGTAACAGGTGAGGTGTTTTTAATTGCAAAAGGAAATTACTTAGGTGATAAGGTAGATTCTTTCTTAAATGAAAGAGGCTTAATACCTTTTGTAAAACAAGCAAAAGCATTATTAGATAAATATCAAGAGAGAATATTAGTACCATTAGATTTAGCTTTTGAAAAGGACAATAAGAGAGTTTGTCACGATGTTAGTAAAACAATGGGCAATTATCTTTATGCTGACATTGGAGAAAAGACAATTGAGCTTTATTCTAAGATTATCGCAGACGCCAATACGATATTTGTTAATGGACCTGCAGGAATGTATGAAAATCCTGTTTTAGAAAACGGAACCAAAAGCATTTTAATTGCTATTGCTGATTCTAAAGGGTTTAGTGTTATTGGTGGAGGGGACAGTGTAACTGCTACAATGAAATTTACAGATTATAAGAAAATGGATTATATCTGTACTGCCGGCGGCGCAATGGTCAGGTATTTATCAGGGATAAAACTTCCCTTAATTACAGCAATGGAAAATTCTAAGTAATTAGAAAATAAAACAAAAAGTGAAAGGGTTAATCTTTCACTTTTTTTAGAGGCTTTTATGAAATATACAATACAATATAATAAAAAAGATGTTGATTTAATAATTCCAGATAATAGTGTTATTATTTCACCAAAAGATGTTTTAAAGAAAGATCAGCGAAAGTTGGTTTTAGATGGATTAGATAATCCTTATTCAAGCGAAAAATTAGAAGACTTTGTTAAAGATAAAGAAAAGATACTAATTATCGTTAATGATGGAACAAGACCAACTCCAACTGCAAAAATCCTTGAAACAATATACTCAACTATTAAAGATAAAGATATTACAATTATTATAGCAACAGGTGCTCACAGAATTGCTAATGATAGTGAAATTGAAAAAATACTAGGAGACACTTATTCTTCCCTAAAAGATACCGTAGTATCTCACGAAGCTACAAAACAAGAAGATTTAGTATTTATTGGAACAAGTAGGGCACAAACTCCTCTTGAAATTAATAAAAGAGTTTTAGAAAATGATGCCTTAATTATTATAGGAAGTGTAGAACCTCACTATTTCGCTGGTTACACAGGTGGTAGAAAAGCTATCATGCCAGGAGTAGCTTCCTTTAAATCAATTGAGGTAAATCATAAGAGAGCTTTAGATCCTAGAGCAAAAGCTCTAAATTTAGTCGATAATCCAGTTCATTTAGATATGGTTGATACTTTAACATTGTTAAAAGACAAACCAATTTTCTCAATTATGAGTGTTATGGATAGAGATCACCAAATATATGAAATAACTTCTGGAAATATTAATAAAAGTTTCGATGCTGCAATAGCAAAAGCAAATAGAGTATTTACTTGTGAAATAACTGAAAAAAGCGACATTGTCGTTAGTGTTGCAACATCTCCAATGGATATAAATTTATACCAATCCCAAAAAGCTTTAGATAATGGAAAGTTAGCTTTAAAAGAAGATGGTATTTTAATTTTAGTTGCAGCGTGTAAAGAAGGTGTTGGAGATGCAGCATTTTATGACTTGTTAAAGTCCTCAAGTACCCCAGAGCACGTTATACAACACATTAGTGAAAACTATAAGCTTGGGTATCATAAAGCAGGTAAAATGGCTGAAATTATGACCTGGGCTCAAATTTGGGTAATAAGTGAACTAGAGGATAAGATGTGGAGTGATATATTCATAAAACAATTCTCATCTGTTCAAGAAGCAGTAGATGAAGCTATAAAAATAAAAGGAAAAAACTGTAAGTTCAGCCTTTTAAGTGATGGTTGTATTACTGTTCCTTTATTAAAAGAATAACCCCCCCCCTTAGCTGTTGTTACATTATCTAGCAACAGCTTTGTTTTACATAAGGTTTTCTACTAATAACATAATAGCAATATAGTAGACGCTTATAATTATTATAATATTGAATATCTTTTGTGGAATTACTTTTACTAAGAATATACTAGATCCTAATCCAACAATCATTCCAGGCAACACACTTAATGATACTTTTAATGTTTCAAGGTTAATATTTTTCCAAAAAAGGGCAAAAATTATTACTTTAGTAATGTTTAATATTATGAAAAATAGGGCAGTTGATCCTACAAATTCTTTTTTCTCATCTGTTTTTCTCAGAAAATAAATACTAGTAATAGCTCCTGCTGCATTAGAAACAGTAGTTATCCCTGATAAAAGCGATAAAAAGAGAGTAGTTGCTTTACTAATAGGCTTTTGTTTGTACCCATCATTTTTATTTTTATACTTTTTAACTTCTTGAAAAGTAACCATAACAACCATTAGTAAAATAAAGAATGAAATAAAAAGTGTGAAGTTTTTATCGTCAATAAAGGATGCAAAAAAACTAGTTATAATAATACCTCCAAGAGCTAAGGGAGTAAAACTTTTAACAGCACTAAAGTTTATTTCTTTTCTGTAAAGATAAATTGGTAAAATATCGCCTATTAAATAAATTGGAGCTAATATACCAATAACTTGTTTTGAAGGAATAATTAAAAGTAATAAGTACATGCAAACAACGCTTAAGTTTCTAAAGCCACCTTTATCAAGGCCTAGAAAAAAACCGGCAAGAGTTATTAATAAAAAATTCTGAGTGATAATTTCATTTATCATTTACCTTTGTGTACTCCTTATAAAGATTTGAAAAGAAAAGAACAGTAAAATAGGAATAATTATTATAAAGTTTTGTTGAAATAAAACTGAAGGAATAAGAAGTTTGGTGAAAAAATAAACTAGTAAATACATAGTATATATTATAGAAGCTCTTTCAAACCTTATCATTTTTTTTGTAGCATTTCTTTTTTGAGATATAGTTTGTAGGGATAATACAAATAGTATAGTGTAAATAACAGGGTTTAAAAACAAAATGTTTTCATTAAACCAAGCTGGTGGAATGTTAGAAAAGAAGTTTAAGAAGGTTATACAAGAAGAGATAACTAAAAGAAAGAAAATGATTATAGAATTGTAAATACCAAGTATTCTTTTCTTTTTCCTTTTTCTTTGAGTTTTTAAAAATAAGGCAATACCACCAAGAATTAATCCAATTAAGGTATAAGTTAATAAATGCTGTTTAATTGGAGATTTTGAATTAAACTTAGTTGAATTCTCACTTTTATATATTGAAGAAACACTCGTGTTAACTTTTTCATAGTCATAAATTGCTTTTTCAAGATATTGAGGTAAAAACATAGTATCCCAAACAGTAATATAATCATCAGTATTGCGACCTAAGAAACTATTTAAAACCCAATTAACAAATAAAGACCTTTCTAATTCTTGTGTTGATAAATTTCTAAAAGTATAGGGGGTCTCTTTATTGGTAGCCCATTTTTTAAAATCATTGTCTGTTGTCCAGCTTATTATATCTCTAATACGTGTAGCACAGTTATCAAGGTAAAAGTCATATAGGTAAGTACTGTTTTCACTTTTAATATTAAAGTTCAAAAAATTAAGAACATTTAATTTATCCTCATCACTAAGGTTTAAAACTGTTTTTGTTATCTCTCTTTCATCTTCTTTTGGAAGGGCTAATCTATACTCACTTGGAGAAGGAACTAAAGAATAATACATTTTCCCTAAAATAAAGTTTTTGTAAAAGTTATCGCTATTAAAGTTAAACACTCCATAATCAAATATAATAGAGGTATCCTCTCCTTGTGTTACCATAATAGCAGAATGACCAAACCAACTATAAAGAGGTTTTCCTGGAGATATTGTAATTAAGGATATTTGGAGTGAATCAATAAAGGTCTTATCATATTTTAAAACATTGTCTACTTTTTCAAAATTTGAAAGATTTTCTTCGCTAGGAAACGGGTTAATTAAATCATTTGGTTTTAAATTAGCACTCATTAAAGAAGAAAAAGAGACAAAAGAAAAAAGAAGTATTAGTAAAATTTGCTTAACTTTAATCATATTATTCATTATAATAACACAACAATAAATCAATATCTATAATTTGGGTGTTAATAATACTTATATTATAAATGGTTTGTTTTAGAATAATAATGCATTTATATTTTATTGTTGGAGGATTTATGGAGAGAAATATTATAACCCAAGCAATAGTCCTTCATAGTAGAAGAGATGGGGTCAATAATATTAATCTAACCTTGTTTAGCTTAGATATGGGAATAATTACCGTTAGAGCATTTGGAGCAAAAACTAGTAAGAAAGCTCCTAAAGCATTTAGATTCCAAGAAGGTCAGTTTTTCTTATACCATAATCCAACAAGAAAACAATATGTTTTAAAAGATGTTAAGCTTATAAGTTCACATGATGGACTATCAACAGAGTTTTCAAAAATTTGTACAGCCTCTTTGCTATGCGAAATAGTATTAAAAACATATAATGATCACTTAGCGTTTATTTATAGTTTATTAACTAAAAGTTTAGATTTATTGGAAGATGATAGTGTAAGTCAAGATATTATTGTAATACAATTTATACTAAAGATTATTATAGATCACGGGTTTATTGAAGACTTTAAACATTGCCCAAGCTGTGAAAAACAGTATAAAGATGATGAAATATTGTATTTCTGCGATTCTTTAAATGTACCCGGTTGTCTTAATTGTTCTGCTTCTTCTAATATGATACTACCCCCTAAAGCTAGAAAATATCTAATGTTTACTCAAGATTTAGATTTAGAAGAAGCGATAGATGTGAAATTGTTTGAAGTAACAGCAGCTAGAATTAAAGCATATATGATAAAATGGCTAGTTATAATAATAGGGCACCCATTAAAAAGTTTGAATGTATATAATTAACAAAGGTAAAATATGAAGTGGATTAAAAAAAGTTTAGATGTTGAAGAAGTAAGACAGTTATCATCAAGGTATAAGGTAGATTTATTTACTTGTTCAATTCTCTCTAGAAGAAAGATAACTAATAGAAACCAAGTTAAGTTCTTTTTAGAAGATGATTTATTATTTCTTCACAGTCCTTTTGAATTTAGGGACATGGAAAAAGCAATAGACAGAGTTTTAGATGCAATTGAAGGGGAAGAAAAGATTAGAGTCTTTGGTGACAAAGATGTTGATGGTATAACTAGTACCGTTCTCTTAGTAAATGAGCTAAAACGACATGGCGTTGATGTTAGCTACACAGTTCCAGATGGAACAGATCCATATGGAATGACAGTAGATAAGATTAGAAAAGCTAAAGAGGAAGGAGTTAGTTTAATTATCACAGTTGACTGTGGTATAAGTGAATTTGAAGAAATTGAAGAAGCAAATTCTCTCTTCATAGATACTATAATACTAGATCACCACCTTAGTGGAGAACAAGTCCCTCCAGCTTACGCTATTATTGATCCCAAACAAAAAGGAAGTAATTATCCATTCCCCCATTTAGCGGGTTGTGGAGTTGTTGCCAAATTTATTTGGGCTCTTAGATTTGCAAAAAGTGAATATTTTAATGAAGACTATATATTACTTCATTCTCAACCGGGAAACGAATCAATTATTATTCAAGCTATGAAGGTAAGAAACCTTGTTGTAAAGGATAGGATAATTGAAATTATTAATCCTGAAATAAACAACCCACATCAAAGTAAAATAATTGAATTTCTTGATTGTGGAATGCCTATTATAGTATTAGATGCAGAAGTTGAAACAAGGCAGTTAAGTAAAGCTTTTAAATCTAAAGTAGATATCTTTCTTCAAGATTTACGACCTGCTTTAAATGAAACATTTCCCTCTTTAAAATCTCAAAGTTTATTTTCCTTAGCTAAAAAGTCCAAAAGTGGCAGATATAGTGAGATAATAGGGGATGAATTAGATGTCTTAATGGGGATGTTTAACTCTTTAATACTTAAAAACAATCCACTTCTTTCTAACGAGTTTGATCTTATCTTAGACCTTGTAGCAATTGGAACAGTTGCAGATATGATGCCTATGGTTGATGAAAACAGAATACTTGTTAAAAGAGGCTTAAGAGTTTTAAGCAGCAATCCACGTAAATCATTACTTCCTTTATTAGCACAAGCAAAGTTAATTAATAAAAAAATTACAACAACAAACATTGGTTGGAATATCTCTCCTGTAATTAATTCAGCTGGTAGGTTAGGAAAACCTCAAGTAGCTATAGATATGTTTTTAGCAGAAGAGCAAGAAGATATTGAAAAGCATTTTGCTAATCTTTTAGCTTTAAATAAAGAAAGACAAAAACTAAGTGATGAAGTCTGGCATACTATGCAAAATGAAGCAAAAGACAATTATGAAGCATTAGGATCTAAATTAGTGTTTGTTACAGATGTAAAAGTTCCTAGTGGAATAACTGGTCTTTTAGCAACAAGATTGATGAATACTTTCAAAAGTCCAAGTATGGTGCTTTGCGATAATGGCGATGGAACAATTATAGGAAGTATGAGATCCCCTAAAGGATTCCATATTACAAAGTTTTTAAAACATTTTGAACCATTGCTATTAAATTTTGGCGGTCATCCAAATGCAGGCGGATTTTCTTTAAATAAAGACAACTTTGATTTATTTATCAATCAACTAGAAGAAAAGATAGATCATATGGAAGGTTTAGAGGAAGTTGATGTAGATGAAGTTGAAATTGACTGCAGTATACAAGAGAAAGATTTTAATCCTTCACTAATGAAGGTTGTAGAGACATTTGAACCTTATGGTCAAAATAGTACACAATTAATATTTCACATTGAAAATGCTCTTTTAGTTGATTATAACTTTGTAAGTGGTGGAAGAGATGGAAACAGAAATGTTAAATTAACAGTTTCACACAATAGCTACAAATGGCCATGTATTTATTGGAATGGTGGGAAAAAAATAGAAGA
Organism: uncultured Spirochaetaceae bacterium; assembly: GCA_964533775.1. Taxonomy (GTDB): domain Bacteria; phylum Spirochaetota; class Spirochaetia; order Sphaerochaetales; family Sphaerochaetaceae; genus Pleomorphochaeta. The sequence continues at coordinate 8,583 of CAZHNE010000053.1, forward strand.
AGAATTTACTGTTGATACTTCTGTAGATCTAGTTTTCAAATTAGCATACAACAACTATCAAAATTCAGAATCTATTCAATTAAGTATAATAGATATTAAACAAAGTTCTAATAATCAAAACTTTGTTAGAGGATAATATATTTAAAAAAAATATACAGAACAATTGCTTAAAAGGTGTTGAATAAAAAGGCAATTTTTAATATATTAGTTGTTGTTCAAGTTTAAACGCTTTAACAAAAAAACTTGCCCAATGCATTAAAAAAGGGATAGGGGGTGATATTAAATGGCATTTATAAAAGTTGATGATAACGAACCTTTAGAAAAATCAATCAAACGTTTTAAACGTATGGTAGAAAAAGAAGGTATAATTCGAGAATATAAGAAAAGAGAATATTTCGAAAAGCCATCCACCATTCTTAATAGAAAGAAAAAAGCAGACGCTCGCAAGCAGATGAAAAAAATTAGGAAGCTCAACGCTTCAAAAAACTACTAAGACAAATACCCGCTTAGTCATTGATTAAGCGGTTTTTTAAATTCAAAATCTTATGCTTTACTTCACACTATTCTAAATACTGTGAAATCTATAAAAGCATTAAATCTAAATATAGTATAGAGATATTTAGTAATAACAAAAAATTCAAATTTAAAATTGACTAAATCATAAATTTACTATAACCTACTGTTAAATCGATATATTTATATCATATTATAAAAGAGGTTATTTATGCTAATTCTTATTTCTGATGCATTTGATTCATCACTAGCAGAAAAACTTTCAGTTCTTGGAGAAGTAACTGAAGACAAAAAACGACTAAGTGAAGCTGACGTTGTTTTAATAAGATCAAAGACAATTTGTTCAAAAGAATATATTGATCAAGCTCCTAATTTAAAGTTAATTGTTAGAGGTGGGGTTGGGATTGATAACATTGACAAAGAATATGCTTTATCTAAAGGCATCCAAGTTAGAAACACACCAAAAGCGTCATCAATTGCTGTAGCAGAATTAGTTATGGCTCTAATGATAACCGCGCCTACACACTTACTACAGTTTCATCATGGAATGAAAAACGGAAAATGGTTGAAAAAAGACTTAAAAAGAAGTGAGTTATATGGCAAAACTTTATGTTTAATTGGAATAGGTAATATAGCTCAAGAAGTTGCTATTAGAGCAGCTGCTTTTGGAATGAAAGTAGTAGCATACGATAAGTATATATTTACAAGTGAATTTGCTCAAATGGTAGATTCTTGTGAAGAAGCAGTTAAAGATGCTGATTATATATCTTTACACACTCCATTAACAGATGAAACTTGTGGAATGTTTGATAGCAAATTATTTGATAAATTTAATAAAATACCTGTAATTATTAATACATGTCGTGGATTGGTTGTTAATGCTGAAGATATGTACAAGGCATTAGAAAGCAATAAAGTAGCTCTATATTGTACAGATGTTTATCCAAGTGATCCACCTAGCAAAGACTATCCACTTTTAAATCATGACAGAGTTATTTTAACACCACACGTTGGTGGAAGTACAAATGAAAACTTATTACGTATTGGTGAAGAAGCATTCTCAATCGTAGAAGAATTTGTAAAAGGAGGAAAACAATAATGGAACGTAAATATAATTTTTTTGCAGGACCTGCAGTATTACCCTTTGAAGTTTTAGACACACTAGAGAGAGAAATCAAAGATTATCAAGGCAATGGTCAATCTATGATTGAAACATCTCACCGTGGTGCTATGTTTTCCCAAATGTACAGTGAAGCTCAAAGTTTATTTAGAGAATTACTAAATATTAATGATGATTATGATGTTTACTTTTTAGGTGGTGGTGCTACTTTACAGTTTTCTATGATTCCAATGAACTTTTTAAGACCTAATACAGTTGCTGACTACATTAAAAGTGGTGCTTGGGCAAATAAAGCATTAGATGATGCTAAAATAATAGGAAATGT
>CAZHNE010000054.1:0-10491 GCA_964533775.1 uncultured Spirochaetaceae bacterium
TCATCTGACATTTTTTTACCAAGTTTTAATTTAATAATCTTTATAAGCCCAGGGGTACGCTTAATACCACCAAAATAGCCTACTAAAACCATATAAACTAAACACGCTATACCACCTAATAAATAACCAATTGCCATAATAGAAACTCCTTTTTTAATATATTTATGATTGACTAATACCTTTTCTTATTCTAGGTATTGTTACAAAATAAATAGCTAAAGATATAACAAATACAATAGCACCATATAGAATTATCTCACCCCACTGTGCATTTTGAGAGAGAATCAAACTGTTTGCTTTGTAAGACCAGTAGAAAGGATTCCAATACATTGTCCATTGCCATTGAGGTTTTGCTAACTCATAAACTGCAATACCTCCAGCAATGGGCACCATCATCATCTTAACCCCAGCTGCGGCTTCAATAACATCATCTGTGTTAATTCCCTGTAAGAATCCAACAATAATTGTTAATAACATAGTGGTAAAACCAATAGTAATTATCATAAACCAATTAATATGAAAATATCCTAGAATTAATATAGACATTATTATACTTGCAAAGGCAACAATTACTCCTAATGCGCTTTTACCAAAAATAAAAGCAGTTTGAGAAATTGGAGATACATTCATTGCGCTGACTGTATTATCATTTTTCTCTTCCACAATCCCAAGTGAAATAATCATCCCTGATAACATAACAATCATTAGTATAAGCATATTTAGTAGGACTGTTTTTAGTGGAGGAACAGTTTTTTCAAATGATATAATCTCAGCAGTTGTATTTTCTCTAGTTGCACCAATTTCATAAAATGCAGTTAAAGATTCAGCCATTTGTATAACTGAAGGATCTTCATTACCTTCAATAATTATTTGAAAGCTATCTTCATGGGATATAACCCCTGGAATATCATCTCGCTTTAACACACGCCTTTCTATTTCTTCTACGCTATTGAAAAGTTCTACTTTTGCATAACTTTCAATATATTCAATATATTCTGGCGAATCATCTTTTAGCATAGCAAGTTTAACTGACGTATCTGTAACTCCAGGAGCAAAAAAAGATATTCCAACAGCCAGCAATATTGGAATTACGATAATATATAGTAGCATTGCATCTCTTGATGCAATCTTTAAATCTTTTAGAAATATTTTAATTACTTTAGTAAACATTTATATCTTTCTCCTATACCGTTAACGATTTCTTAAATCTATAATTAGCAAATAGAAGCAAGACACTTCCTCCTACTATAAACACTAATGTATAGGTTAAGATATAACTCATATCCGGTTGACCTTTCATAATACCTTTAAACCCTTCTAATATTGAATAAGTTGGTAAAAATCTAATCCAAACTGGATCAAAACTACTTATGTAATAAGAAAAAGCAGGTAACATCATTGCAATCATCATAATGTATAAAACTCCAAACGCTTTACTCATAGTGTCGAAGAAGCTACCTACTAATAAGCCTAAGCTAGAGAATAAATATGTGGAAGCAATAAGGAATATGAAAACTAATAGGTAGTTAGGTTTTAGCTTCATTATTGGAAAAATAATAATACTAGAGGATAATATAGTTATCGTTAGAATTACAAATATTTTACTTATTAGATATTTTAAAACAGATGAAGGGGTTACAGCAAAAGCTTTAATAACACCTTGGCTTTTATCTAAGAAAACATAAGACATTATAATGAAAAAGCTCATTAAAGCACCAGAAAAAGCAATGAACAAAGGTACAACAGCCTCACGATTGTTAAGGCGGCCAGAACTACCTAGTTCCCTAGTGGTTTGGCTATCTTTTACACTAAGCAATTCATCAATGGAATATGTATGCAATAAGTATAAGACTTCAGAAAATCTCTCTGTTTCAAACCCTTGAAGATAATACTTATAAGAAAGCTCTCCCGCAGCGTCCATTGTAGTAGTTGCTCCAATATGACCATTGCTGTTCGATAAACGAAGCATATCTTCTTCATTGTCTAAAACATAAGCAGTTCCTACAACCGCACCAGTTTCAGCATTTAGTTTTTGATATGTTTTAGCCATCACTTTCTTTTCATCACTAAATTCAAAGAATTGTTTTTCTCCTGTATCTTTATTTAAAATAGAGAAGGTTCCAGGTTTTATTGTCAATTCTGTATCATCAATAAATCGTATACGCCCCTTTGCAACCTCTTCTTCATAGTGAAGTTCTGCAAATTGATCTGGGATGTTATTATAAAGATATTCTTTAGATTTCCCATCTGGATTTTCTTTAACAGTAACTAGCAATATTGTTAAAACAAGGATAGCCATAAAGATTTCAATATAAACATAATAGCCACGAAAAGCTATTTTCATTTCCTTTATATATGTACTAAATAGTTTCATCTAAATTAGCCCCCTACCGGTTACCTGAATAAAGATTTCCTCTAATGTAGCTTCTTTTGTATGCATTGTTTTAATATCATATGATTTAATTATATCACCTATCTTTTTTCTATCGATATCATCAACAGTCTTTAAAGTTTCTTTATATACTTTCCCCTCTTTAACATATTCAATTTCTACTAGTTTTTGACCGTATTGTTGTTTTAGGCTTTTGGGTGTATCTATGAGCTTTATCTCCCCATCAATGATAAACGCAACTCTGTCACATAGCTCATCAGCAATGTACATGTTGTGAGTTGTAAGAAATGAAGTAGTTCCTTCAGATTGTTTTTCTTTAATAATATTTTTTATAACAGCTGCAATTGCTGGGTCTAATCCTGTTGTTGGCTCATCAAGAAACCATAACTCAGGTTTGTTAATCATTGATCTAGCAAAAGTTAATCTGTGTTTCATACCCTTAGAGAACTCACCAGCATAGTCATTTTTTCTGTCTTCCAATCCTATTAATTTAAGTAGTTCTAAGGGATCTAATGTTGGTACATCAAAAAGGCTTGCATAATATTTGAGATTTTCTAAAGCTGTTAATTTGCTATAAACATTTGACTGTTCAAATGAAACACCTATTTTATTAAAGCGTTTGTTATCAACTTTTTTTATATCATAACCTGCTACGATAACATTACCGCTTTGTTGTTCAAGGAGACCTGTTAAAACCCCTTGAGTTGTTGATTTTCCAGCTCCTGATGGACCTAAAAATCCAAAAGTTTCTCCTTTTTTAACTTCGAAGCTAATGTTTTTTACTGCTAATTTATCATCATTACTGTAAGAATGGGATAAGTTTTTGACTGAAATCATAATAGTTTTCTCCTCAATGGTTTTTTTCTTATATTTAATCACTCTTTTTGTAAAAAGCCTGCTTATAAATAGATAAATATTTTTCAATTTCTTCTATCTCTTTTTCTAAATTTTCATTTGTTAAAGGTGTGTCTTTATATTTTTGTTGTTGCTGCTCAGCAAATCCATCTAAAAATAATTGAATCATATTTATTACGCTATTTATATCAAAGTTCTCTTTGAATAAAGAATAGTCAATGTTATGTGTGTAAATCTGGTAATAAATATCAGGGATAAGTTTATCAGTGAGCTGTTTTAATTCAGCGATAGAAGTTCTTTCATATATGTTTTTTGAAAAACTTAACATGTGCGGGTAGTTTTTTAAAATTCCTAATTTTATCTTAATAATAGTTTGCATGCGGTTTATTAAATCCCCGTCTGTCCAATCTACTTGTTCAACTATAGCATTACCCATTCTGCTTATTGTAAAAAAAACTAAATAATCAAACAAAGCTTCTTTTGTTTTAAAATAATGGAAAAGCAAACCTTTTGAAATATTTGCCTCTTTAACAATTACATTAGTAGAAGCTTTATCAAATCTGTTTGCTCCAAACTCTTTCATTGCGCTATTAATGAGACGGATTTTATTATCCTTGTTCATTTTTTTAAGCTTATCTTCCATTATCAATTTCCTCAGTTTTAATATCTGTTAATATAATTATAATTTATAATACAACGGTTGACCACTGCGGTCAACACTTTTATACAATTATTTTCTATTCGATTTTTAGGGTTTTAAGAAAAAGATAATATTTTTATATTAGTTCTCAATAAGATAAAAACTGGTGATCAATAGAATGTCCTAATAAAAAAAATGTTTTAAATATTGTATTTGCTTAAGCTATAATAAAGTTTGATTTATCAACAATAGCAGTTTTATATCTGAGCTTTCTCAAAAGGCTTTGAAAATATGCTGCTATGAAGGACATAAGATAAATAGGTTATACTATTGTTGTAAGTTTTTAATTAAAGCACTAAAGTAAATTTATTTACTAAGTGAAATTATAACAATAATTTGATATACTCAAAGATAAAGGTAACTTGCAGTGTAAAGTAAAAGGTATGCAGAATTAGTTTGATAATTATGATATTTGGTTTAAAATTCATATAGGTTATAGTAAAAAGAGCTTAGCTTTTTTGAAAAAACACTTTACTTATATGAGTTTTATAGTTTTTTTACTCTTAACTTTTAAGTTTGGGCTTAAATAGTTAGATACAAAAAGTATATTTTTATAAGGAAAAGATATTATGAATAGTTTTAAATCAAACAACTTCTTAAAGATATTATTTTTGTTAATTTTGCTATTAGGCGGAACTCAAGCAGTGGCTTCAGAATTAAATCTAACAGATGAAGAACAAACTTATATACAGAACAGAAGCCCCATAATAGCATCATCCATTGATGGGGTTGCACCACTTCACTATAAAAACTCTAAAGGACAAGTCGTAGGTATCGCAGTACGTGTTCTTGAAGAAATTTCAGCTAAAACTGGATTAGTTTTTGAGTATTCTTTACATGACTCAATCGAAACTGTTTATGAAAGTAATCCTGATATAATTTTTGGAATATCCCCTATTTATGCTAAAGACAATATTATATTGTCTACTCCTTATTTAAAATCTAAAACAATATTGTTTATGAATTCATCTTTATCCTCAAACAACTTAGATGATAAAATCTTTGCAGCCATAACTGGTGGCCCTTTACCATACGGTGTGGATGAAAAAAATACTATTTATTATGATACCAGAGAAGAATCACTAGATGCTGTAGAAAAAGGCGAAGCAGGATATGGTTACGGAAATGAGTATTCAATAGCTTATTATAGAATACAAAATGGATATAAAAATATAATCACTGTTCCTAATATAAAAGAAATTAGAGAATATTCTATAGGATTAATCACGGAAGATGAAATTCTCCTTTCTATTATAAATAAAGCGATCGATGCAATTGATGAATTGCAGATGAATGCCTTAATTTTAGATTCTGCATCACTTATTGAAACAAAAATTACTTTATCTCTGCTTCTTAATACTTATGGTGAGGAAATTTTTGGTGTGATCGTTATAATAATTCTTGTTTTACTTGTAATTATGACATCAAATGTTAGGGCTAGAAAAGAACTTAGTTTGCAAAACAAAAGGTATATATTGTTAGCCAACATTTCAAATGAATGTATTTTTGAATACGATACAAAAACAAAAAAAATGAATTTATCTGACAAATGTGAAGATTTATTAGGCATAAAAGAAAACTTACCTGAGTTAAAAAGACTTTTAGAAGAAGCTGTTTTATCTAATGGTTCTAAAGAAAATATTGAAATAATAAATATAAAATTTTCTAACGGGAATACACGCGTATTAAAGGTAATAAAATCAGAAATATATGATAGTGCTGGTAAAAAACTATTTATTAGTGGCAAATTAGTAGATATAAGTGATGAATTAGCTGAAAAAAGAGAACTAATAAATAAAGCTAAGATAGATGGGTTAACAAACCTTTACAACAACATTACTACAAAAAAAGTTATAGATGAAAGCATAAAAAATAGAAATATTAACACCACTGATGCTTTAATTCTAATGGACTGTGATAAGTTTAAAAACATTAATGACACGCTTGGTCATTTAGAAGGGGATAAGGCGTTGATAAATGTTAGTAAAGTTTTAAAAAACAGTTTTGGAGAGAACGATATTATAGGAAGAGTTGGAGGAGATGAGTTTTGTGTTTATGTCAAAGATATCCCTTCATTAGATTATATTAAATTAAAATGTGACAATCTAATTGCTGAAATTAGAGAGGCAGATAAAAAGCATGATTTTTCCGTTAGTATTGGTATTGCCTTCTTAAAAAATGAACAATCATATGAAGAGTTATTTATGAAAGCAGACGAAGCTTTATATGAAGCTAAAAAGATTGGTGGAGCTAAAGCAGTTGTATGCACAAAATAGTATTTTCTCTTTAAATATCTGTTTAATAGTTATATTTTTTATTCTACCTAGGGTATAATGTGAAGTAGACTAATCATAATTGTTCAATGTGGGATTTATACTTAATTACAATATTTTTTTATTGCAAATATGTAATAATATAGGCTTAGTTTTATGTAAAAACCTTGAGCTTATCGTCAATAAGCAATAGAATAGTAATGAAATGGCTATAAAAACACTAGAGATTGAACAAATTTATAATGACATCAGAAATAAAATTCTTTCGAATGAATTTGCTCCAGGGAGCAAGCTTACTGAGAATTCGCTTTCAAATGATTATAATTGCTCACGCACCCCTGTTAGGGAGGCTATTAAACGTCTTGAGCAGGATGGTTTTGTTGAAGTTTTGCCCCACAGTGGCTCTTACGTAAAAGAATTGACAATTCGAGAGTATCAGTATCTTGCAGAGATTCGCTCTTACCTAGAAAGTCTTGCGTTCCGTTTGAACTGCGAAAATGGGACAGATATAAAACCTTTTTCCGATATTTTAGACCAAATGGATCAGTGCGATATGGTTAAAGACGTAATGCATTTTAGTAACTTGCACTTTCAATTTCACCTTGCAATGGTGGAGGCTTCTGGAAATGAAATTCTTTATACAACTTTTAGAAGATTAAATCTTAACGCTAATAGTCTGCTTTTTTATCAACAATTAACAGAAAAAGGTAAAAAGGCCACTCAAGATGAACATAGAAAAATCCTAACCTTTATGGAAAATAGAGATATTGTTAAAGGGGAAAGGTTCATGCTTTCTCATCTTTGGCGTAAACGCAATAGGTTTAAGAAGCATAGAGATTAATAAAATTTTTGTAGAATAAAAAGGCAAAGCAATTTTGTTCTAGCTTTCAAAACTTTTTTCAACAAGTTCGTAATTTTTTAAATAAGTACACTTATAAAATTCCATAATAAGCAAAAAATAACCAGTTTATCTGTAGTTGATTTAATCTCTTTTAATAGTCCAAAAAATAGAAAGTTAAAACCACTTTAACTGATTAATGGCCCTTAGATTAGTCTAAGTGGTAGTAGTGTTAGTTTTCCTTGTTAATTTCTTATTGTAAGGGATAAAAAAGAGCATTCCTTTTAGTAGGAGTGCTCTTTTAACAATAATTTTTTAAGTATCTAAGATTAGCCTTTTACAGACCCCATGGTTATTCCACTAGCAAAGTTCTTTTGGAATAATAAGAATATTGTTACTATTGGCAGTGCTCCTAATGCAGCTCCAGCCATGATAACTCCATAGTTAGTAGCCATTTCTGCCTGTAGTGTTGCAACACCTAAGGCTATTGTAAGTTTTGATCTACTTTGTAGCATAACCAATTGGAGAAAGTAATCATTCCAAGTGGCAATAAAAGTAAAGATAGCCAAGGCTCCATATGCCGGTTTAATAATAGGAGTAACAATACGAACAAAGGTCATCCATTCATTACTTCCATCAATACGAGCTGCATCTAGAATTTCTGTTGGTACAGTTTGGCAGTATTGTTTCATTAGAAAGACTCCAAATGGCCATCCAACTGCAGGAAGAATTACAGCCCATGGAGAGTTATATAAGCCCGTAGAGTTCATAATTCGCACCAAGGGTACAAGTACTACTTGCTTTGGAAGGGCCATAGCCGCAACAATAAAACTAAAAACAATAGCTTGTCCTGTAAATTTTTTCTTAGCAAGTACATAACCAGCCATAGCGGCAGTTATACATACTAAAAGCATTGATGTCACTGACATGAAAACACTGTTAAAAAACCATTTCCAAGCTGGGTTAATAAACAGCTCAGTAAAGTTAGCAAAATTTGGATTCAAAGGAAACCACTGTGGAGGCATTTGAATTGCAACTTTTTGTATTTTGAAAGCTCCAGTTATAATCCAGTAGAATGGAAAGATAAAAAGAAGAGATACAAGGCACAAGAGTATCATCATTACTGATTTATAGATGGATTTTTTATTTTCAATCATTTTATATCCTCATTAATAGTCCACATCGGACTTAATAAATTTGAACTGTAGAAAACTAAAGAACCCGATTATCAAAGCCAATATCATACCCATTGCGTTTGCATATCCATATCTAAAGAGGGAAAAAGCATTGTCGTAGAGATAATACATTATGGTGCTGGTTGAATAAACTGGTCCTCCAGAAGTGAGTAACTGTATCAAGGCAAAACACTGGAAACTGTTGATAGTAGTTATTACTATTACATAAAGTGTAGTTGGCATAATACTAGGCCACTTAATTTGCCAGAAAACTCTAAATTTACTAGCTCCGTCAACTTCTGCTGACTCTAATATAGAAGTGTCTATATTTGCTAAAGCAGAGATATAAAGTACAATAGGCTGACCTATACTTGTAGTAAAAAGGATGGCTAAAATACACCAAATAGCTGTATTTTTATTGCCAAGCCAATCCATGTTTTTTTCAATAATTCCCATGTTTATAAATACATAATTGAGTATACCTGCGTACTTATCGAAAATCCATTTCCAAACAACAACTACAGCAACTGTACCTGTAACTACAGGTAGGTAAAATATTCCTCTAAAGGTTGAGGTTATCCAGGCTGATTTGTCATAAACAAGTGAGCTCACCCATATAGAAAAGATTGCCACAGCAGGAACTGATACGGCAACAAGAAAGAAAGTATTGCGAAACGATACTAGGAATTTTTGGTCTTTAAGTAATTCAACATAGTTTTGGAAACCAATAAAATCAAAAGAGCTCATGGTATAGTTGAAGAAACTTGTGAACAACCCCATTCCCATAGGGACGATAACAAAGCCAATGAAGAATAGCATCATCGGCAAGAGGAAAAGGTAGGAGGTTATATCCGTCTGCCGCTGCACAGCTTGGCTTACGCCATGCTTATTTGTTTTTAATTTCATACATTATCCTATTAGAAATAAAAAGCTCCCCCCTAAGAATAAACTTGGGGAGGAACTAAGATTCAATTAAAAGATTGCGTTAGCATTCTTGTCGTAGTCGGCAAGAGCTTTTTCAGCTGTCTTTTCTCCAGTAAATACATTTTGTAACATATTCCACCACTCAGTTCTCATTGCAGCAAAACCAGGCATTGTGTTGTAGTATCCACCATAGTATTTATTCCAAGAGGAGAGTAGTTTATATTCATCATTTCCTGGATATAAATCACCGAAGGATGAGCGAACAGGGAATGCGCCAGTTTGGATAACATTCTTAGGACCCCAAGCAGGATCGTCACATAAGAATTTTACAAATTTCTTGGCAGCTTCTGCTCTTTGAGCATCATTGTTATCAAATATTCCTAAACCGTTTACTAAATATTCGAGGGAAGGAACTCCGTCGTCACTTGGGAAAGGGATAGAAACTTGTGTAAAGTCGTCACTTGCATAGTTCTTAGCATTAGATGTACCCCAACATATTGTTGAAGCTATTTGTTGTTGAGCAAAGAGTTGTAGTTCTTCAGCTGCAGCAATACTTAAACCAGCATCAATAGCATCTTTATCTACAAGAGTTTTTAATAACTTAACAGCTTTAACACCCTCAGGGCTATTCATAGTATAGCGTGATCCATCAGCTATTGTTGCACCGTATAGATTGCTCACTAAAGCACGTGTTCCTTGGTCTCCACCTTGTCCACCACAGTAAACGGATATTCCACTCTTTCCATATCTGCCCAAAGCTTCCATGGCTTTAATAAAGTTGGCTGTAGTCCATGTACGATCGCCTTCAAGATTTGCATATTGTAAAGCACCAGCTTTTTCCCACATTTCTTTGTTAATTCCCATATAGAAAGGAGAAACACTAAGAGGATACATCCAAGCAGTTGTTCCATCTGAGCATGAAGCAAGAAGTTCAGCATTTCCTACATCTTTTTTAAAAGAGTCTGTAAATAAACTATCAAGGGAAACCATTTTTCCATTTCTTCCATACTCTATGATTCTACCAGGAGCGTCAAAAAGTACGTCAGGTGCTGTTCCACCTTCAATAGCAGCAATTATTTTTTGTGGTCCACTACCAAAGTCAATTGTTTCAAGATTTACCTTTATATCTGGGTTAGCAGCTTCAAAAGCATCAATAATACCCTTTTCATAGGTACCAACAGGGGAACCTTCATCTTGACCGAAAACTGGGAATGCCCACCAAGTGATATTCACCTTTCCAGCATCTTGAGCTTCTTCTGTAGCACCAGCAGCAAAAACAGGCATTGCTAGCATTAGAAGAGTCAGAGCAATAACAGTAATTTTCTTCATATTAA
>CAZHNE010000055.1:0-10441 GCA_964533775.1 uncultured Spirochaetaceae bacterium
TTACGAACATTGACTTTTATATCTTGTTCTTATTGTTGAATTGACAGAAAGCCCTAATGCTTTCTAGCTTACTTTTTCAACGACCAAAAAATGGTAATCAAAAAGTAAAATTTTCTTCTCTTCTCTTCTCTAATATTTATGTCAAAAATCTGCTTGTAAATATCTTATCTAGTTAACAAGCTTGTTGAAAATACCATTTATAAAAACTATAGTCAAGTGCTATTTTATTTTTTATTGAAATTTTCAACTTAACGGCTTTTGAATCATCTCACACAATGTTTTTCAAAAGCACAAGGAGTATATTACGAAAACTAATCTGCTTTGTCTACCCCTTTTAAAATAATTATTATCTCTTTTTTAAACTAAAAAATCCCAAAAACAAAGTTGGTGCTCTATTTAAGGGATTCTATAATATTTTGGTATACTTTTACTTGCTTAAACTACTTAATATTTTGGTTTTCTTTATTTGGTAAATGTAAGTAGCAAATGAAGCTACAGAAGCAAATGCTGCAAGATAAAACAGTATGTTTAGTAATAAATGCATTTCTTTTAAATAAGCCATATCAGCCCAACTACGCATTAGTGTTAAGTAAACAAGACCTGCTACAGCTGATACTGCATATAGAACTGCTTTTATCTTACCCCAAATGTTTGCAGGCAAGGCTTTTCCTTCCTTCATCATCAAAGATCTTATAAAAGACTGTCCTAGTTCTCTCCACAAAATTACTACAAAAGCGATTGTAGGAAAAATATCCACACTCATTAAACACACAAAATAAGTTAATCTAGCAAAAGTATCAGCAAACGGATCCATTACTTTTCCTAAATCAGTGACCATATCTCTGTTTCTAGCAATAATACCATCTAATAAATCAGTTGCTTCTATTGCTAAGAATAAAATCAGAATCAATACTGTTGATAATGTTTGCAGTGAAGGACTAAACCATAAAGGTAAATTAAAAACCACAAAAAATATTGGGGTCATTATTAAACGCGCAAGTGTTAATTTATTCGGTAAGTTCACATATATCTCCTAATTAATTGAAAACAGCTTTTAGCTTGTTTTCAAGGTACTGGGTGAAATAATTCCCGTCAAGAGCATTATTTGTTATTTTCATTATCAAATTTTTAGGGGTGTACAAGCTTCCAAAGCTATGAACATTCTCATTTAACCACATGCTTATCTTTTTTAAGCCTTCAGTTTTAATAATTTCACCTATTTCTTTGTTTCCGAAATCTTCTTCTATTTTAGCAAGTATTTGAGCAGAATACAAATTCCCTAAAGCGTAAGTTGGAAAATAGCCGAAAGATCCACTAGACCAATGGATATCTTGCAAGCAACCATCACTTTCATTGTCAATTTTTAAGGAAAATAATTTTTCAAACAATTTATTCCACTCTTTTGAAAGATCTTCAACTTTTAAACTTCCCTCAATTAACTGCTTTTCTAATTTGTACCTTAATATAATATGTAAGTTATAAGTTGCTTCATCTGCATTTACCCTTATATAAGAAGGGGATACTTTATTTATTGCCTTAACAAAATCTTTTTTTGAAACATTACTTAATTGTTTTGGAAATGCTTTTTGCAAATCACTATAATAAACATCCCAAAAAGCTGGACTTTTAATTATAACATTTTCCCAAAATCTACTTTGGCTCTCATGAATACCCATGCTTGCACCATTGCTTAAACTTGTTCCTTTAAGCTTTTTGTTTGACGCATTCATTTCATATAAGGCATGGCCGCCTTCATGTATTGTAGAGCATAAAGGATCTGTAAAATTAGGATCAGAATATCTGGTAGTAATTCTAATATCATCTTCACCTAAAGAGGTAGTAAAAGGATGGACAGCTAAAGAAAGAGTTCCTCTATCAAAATCAAAGCCCATCTCTTTTAGTATATTAGTTGCAAACCTTTCTTGCTCCTTTACATCATACCTTTCATATAGAAAAGCATCTTCTACTTTTTTTTCTTTATATTTAGAGACTAATGGAACTAACTTTTTTTCTAATTCTTCAAAGATAACATCAAGATCTTTACTAGACATTCCTTCTTCATACTCATCTAAAAGAGCATCGTACAAACTTTGATTTGGTTTTTTCAAATACTCTGCTTCTTCTTGAACACAACTTACTAGCTCTTGTAAAACTGGAGCAAAAACTGAAAAATCATTGCAGTCTCTAGCATCTTTCCATTTCTCATAAGATTTAGTTAATAATTCCCTCTTTTTAGCTATGTGCTGAGGTGGTATTTTTTTTGCCTTAGAATACTCTTTATAGCGAATTCTAATTAATGCTTTTTCAAAATCTGTTTTTCCAAAACCTTCTTCATTATCTTCATTAGCTCCTAGGTCTTCTAAAACTTGACGCATTTCTTCACTTGAAGCAATTTTATGAGCCTCTAGGGACGTCCATGATAACTGCTTAGATCTGCTTGATGAAGCTTTATCAGGAGCATTAACTTCTAAATCATATTCAAGAATTTGAGTAATTTGATTTATCATAGTTATTTTTCTATCTAAATCTTCTAATTTTTGAAATTTTTCTTTATTCATAAGTTTTCCTTAAAAAGAGTGGCTAATTGTTGCCACTCTTTTTGACTTTATAATTCTATTTGTTTTGTATCGATTATTTTATGAAGTTTTTCAACAAACTCTTCATATTGCCCCCAGTTTTGTTGTTTTCCACTTCTTAAGCGAACAGACATCTCTCCAGATTCTACTTCTCTATTACCAACAACAATCATGTAAGGTATTTTCTCTTGTTGAGCTTCTTTAATCTTAGCTCTAAAGTGATGACTACTTAAGTCGGTTGAAGTTCTAAAGCCTTCAGCTTTTAGCTTATCTCCTACTTCTTTGCAATAGTCAAAACAAGACTCATTAATAGGAATAACTCTAACTTGTTCAGGCGACAACCAAGGAGGGAATGCACCAGCATAGTGTTCAACTAATACTCCAAAGAATCTTTCAATTGAACCTAATAGAGCTCTGTGGATCATGTATGGACGTTTTTCAACTCCATCCTTGTCAACAAAAGTCATATCAAATCTATCTGTTAAATTAAAGTCAAACTGTATTGTAGAAAGTTGCCATTCTCTACCAACAGCATCTTTAATTTTTAAATCAATTTTTGGTCCGTAAAATGCTCCGCCACCTTCGTCAACTTCATACTCTAAGCCTTCTTTTTCTATTGCAGCTCTTAAAGCAACTGTTGCAGCATCCCATCGTTCTTCTTCACCTACACATTTTTCAGGCTTTGTTGATAAGTAAGCTTTGATTTCTTCAAACCCAAAACTCTTTAACATATAAAGAGAAAATTTTAATACTTTCTCTATTTCACTATCCATTTGTTCTGGAGTTACGATTAAGTGAGCATCATCTTGTGTAAAGCCCCTAACTCTTAACAATCCATGTAAAGCCCCGGCTTTTTCATATCTGTAAACAGTTCCTAACTCAGCCCATCTACAAGGCAATTCTCTATAAGAGTGTTTTTTATTGTTATAAATCATAATATGGAAAGGACAGTTCATGGGCTTAGCATAATAATCAGCTTTATCCATTACCATCTCTGGGAACATTCCTTCTTCATAGAAATCTAAATGCCCACTTGTTTCCCAAAGCCAAGATTTACCAATATGTGGTGTATAAACCATCTCATAACCATTTTTAATATGTTCATTTCTCCAGAAATCTTCAATAGCCATTCTTATTCTAGCACCTTTTGGATGCCAATAAACTAAACCTGGACCAGCTTCTTCATGCATTGAAAATAAATCTAAATCTTTTCCAAGTCTTCTATGGTCTCTTTTTTCTATTTCTTCTAACCTTTCTAAATAAAGTCTTAAATCTTTTTTATTTGCCCAGGCTGTACCATAAATACGAGTTAACATTGGATTAGTTTCTTTACCTCTCCAATAAGCTCCAGCTATACTCATTAGTTTAAAAGAATCATGTCTTAATTCTTTTGTTGAGTTTACATGGGGCCCCCTACAAAGATCAGTAAATTCTCCATTACTATACAAAGAGACAACTTCATCTTCATCAATTGCGTCTAACAATTCGATTTTATATACTTGATCTTTGAACATTTCTCTAGCTTCATCTCTAGAGACCTCGCTCTTAACAAATTCTTTGCCTTCTTTAATAATCGCTTTCATATTATTAGTAACTTGTTCTAAGTCATCACTAACTAACTGTCTTGGCAATTCAAAGTCATAATAAAAACCATTTTCAATTGACGGTCCAATAGCTATTTGGGCTGTTGGGAACATTTGTAAAACAGCTTCAGCCATTACGTGCGCCATTGAGTGGCGTATTCTTTCTAATTTTTCTTCAGCACTTAATTTTTCTGCCATAATTTATTCTCCTAGTGTAATTAACAAAAAAGCTATTATGTCCTCATCTTATAAATGATGACATATATCACCAAATACAAGGACGAAGGCATAATAGCTTCCGCGGTTCCACCTTGCTTTCTTTTCATATGAAAAGACGCTTCATTGAACTCATAACGTAGAGTGTACGGTTTCCTTAATAGACAATTGTCTTTAGGGTCACAGCTCCAAAGGGGTTTTCACAAAAGTGTTACTAAGTATTTTCCAGCCAAAGAATACTCTCTCTATTAGCACTTACCTTTGTTACTCGTCTTTATCTTAGCTTTAATTAAAAATATGCTCTTTTTACTTTGAGATGTCAAGCAATAATGTTTAATTCAGATGGTTTTTTAATAAGAACATGCTCAATTTTTTTTGTATTTCTATTTATTTATTCTTTTAAACTTCTCTAAAGTTAAGAACATAATCTTTAAACCTTGAGAGATTTAATAAGCCTTTTTACTTAATACACACATGAGAAAAATAAATAAGTTTTTATTGTACGAACCTAAAATAAATGGTATTATTTTCATTATGACTATAAAACAATTTTTAAGAATCGTGTATATGCCTACGAAGGTAATAAGTATGGGTACCTTTTTTTCAGGTACTCTATTTGCTCTGTACACTTTGGGATCATTAAACCCAACTATAGTAATACTAATGGGCTTTGCAACTTTGTTTGTCGATATGGGAACTACCGGGTTTAACACTTATTTTGATTATAAAAACGGAACAGATAGACAAGAGACAAACTGTGAAGATGATAAGGTATTAGTCTACGAAGGAGTAGATCCCTCGCATGCCTTAATGGTAAGTGTACTTTTATTTGTTGCTGCAGCTATTTTAGGGCTATCATTAGCTTACCTTACAAACTGGAAGCTTTTAATAGTAGGGGGAGTTTGTATGTTGGTTGGGTACGTATATACTGGTGGCCCATACCCTATATCTCGCACACCTTTAGGTGAATTATTTGCTGGCTTCTTTTTAGGAACAGTACTATTTCTAATCTCTTTTTATGTTCAAACAAAAGTGGTAACAAAAGAAGCATTCCTCGCGTCTCTCCCTTTTCTAATAGTAATAGGTATGATACTTACAGTTAATAATAGCTGTGACAGAATAAGTGATGCAAAGGCTGGCAGAAGAACCTTAACAATAGTAATGGGAAAATGGGGTACAACCTTTTTACTAGCGTGTGAAGGCGTACTATTTATAGCAACAATCCTTACCCTTTATTTTCTTGGTATTTACCCTATAATATTACTAATTGCAATTATCCCTTCTTTCGTTTTTGGAGTAGTTGGCTTTAAAAAAATGATAAGTAAAGGATTTTCTAATAGTACTAAACAAGTAAATATGGGAATAATATCCCCTATCTATGTTGTTTTT
The DNA here is from genome assembly GCA_964533775.1 of uncultured Spirochaetaceae bacterium. GTDB lineage: Bacteria > Spirochaetota > Spirochaetia > Sphaerochaetales > Sphaerochaetaceae > Pleomorphochaeta. The sequence goes on from CAZHNE010000055.1 coordinate 5,765, forward strand.
TCTTTATGTTTTTCTATTGGATCGCTACTCTCTCATTTTTTAGCTTAAAAATTATAAAAGCTTTATTAGGTTGTTAATAGTTTATTCTATCAAAGACCTAACAAAGCTTTTTTTTATTATAAGGTAAATATTTTATTCTAATTTTTAGCGTTTTTAATTATATCAATAATTGTGTGCAATCCACTTATAAGCTCAGACAAATTAACACTGCGGCGAAAAGAGAGTTCTTGAACATCTTTAATAATCTTTTCAAAATAGTTCAAAGCATATCCCATTGCAACCTCAGGACCACGAAGGTCTCTAACAGTCTGCTGGATTTCTTCAATAACTTCTTCACTCATTGGTTTTTCTAGCAGCTTTTTAAGCTTTCCTTCAGTGTCTAATTCTATTGCACATAGAATTGGTGCAGTATAACTACCTTGAATAATGTCTTTATTAGTATCTTTCAAAGCTTTTTCATCGGTTAAAGAGTAATCTAAGCAATCATCATAGATCTGATATGCAATTCCTACCATCCTTCCTATTTTGCTAAGCTCTTTACAAATATCTTTTTCAATCCCACCTATATAGCCACCAGCTTCAAGACTTAAACCAAACAATTCTCCTGTTTTGTTAGAAACAATCTTAATATAGTCTTGAGTTGATAAAATTTTATAACGAAGCGCATGTTGCCTAAGCTCACCGCGACAAACGTTAGTCATAGCATCTGTGAACATTTTTACTAGATTAATATCATTAAGTTGGGAAAGAATTCCAACGCTTTTCGCGATAGTGTAATCACCAGCATATACTGCAGCATCTTTACCAAACTTAGATTGTACAGAAATAGCTCCTCGTCGCTTCATACCTTCATCAACGATATCATCATGAATAAGGGAAGCTATGTGCATAAGCTCCAATGATGTAGCTACAGTAATAGCAGTCTTTTTATCATAAGAACCGCACTTTGCTGTAAGAACTAACATCATTGGTCTAAGGAATTTTCCCTTGTTTTTAACTGTTTGGGAAACGGGAGCCTTAATTAAAGGGTCACTATCATATAGAAGCTCTTCTATTGCTACGAAAACTGCGTCCATTTCAGGTTTAAGTCTTTCAATCATTTTCTTTTATTAACATTTCCTATTTTTATTTATTCTACATTATAAAACAGCTCCGTTCAACTGTAGTTCGTTAATGCCGGAGCTGTTTTTACTTATGTAAAGATTAAACTTTTTAAGAGATTAACCTAAAACATGTTTGTTTTCTTTTTCTACACTAGTACCATTTAATTTTGCTAATATTCTAGGAGCAAACCACTTAGAAAGAGTTACAAGAGTTAAGACTGGAGGTCTTGATGGAGCACCAGGAACAACACTTATATCACAAATATAGCAATTTGGAATTGGAGATTCTAGAGTGTTATCTACTACATCGCCAACAGAACATGTTCCACCAGGGTGTCCAAATGTTGCACCACCTTTATGATGGCTTAATGATCCGTGACTTATAGATCCAGGTTCACAACCCATTTGAAGAAGAATCTTTTCGTTTACAGATCTACAATAGTTCATCTTTTCTTCATCTTTATTTGTTAAATATTTAGATACTTTACCATCCCAACATACACGTCCTGCACCTTCATCATGAATCTTATTGAATATACCAACTTTACGTGGGTGTGCTTTGAAAGCTTTAAGAGCTAGTTTTAAACTGTGGTGGTTTTTCACTTGATAAGCCGCCCAGAACATTCTTCCCCAAGCTAAGTCTGATGCAAAAAGACATCCGTGTTCATCATCCATAAAATTCACAGAAGTTCCATGCTCATACATAAGACCTTTATGACCAACATCTTTTGGTAAAAGACCAGATGTTGAAAAACTAGGGTCACCAAATATACGCATACCTGCATGAGGAACACCAGAGTGTTGCATAATTACTGCTGAACCTTTACCGCCAGCTGCACATATCATCAATTTACCACGAATTTCATATAGTTGCTTCTTATCTTTTACACCTCTGGCAAAAAATCCTACTGCTTTACCATTTTCTTGGATAACTTTTTCAACTTCAGTGTAGGTTAATAGTTCACAACCATACTCTTCAGCTTCTTCAGCTGCATAATAACCCATCCATTTGGCTCCGTGCTTACATCCCATTGGAGCGTTTGTACAGTTGTATTCACACTTATCCCAATTTATATGGCGTAAAGTTTTTTGGAAAGGATATCCCAACTCATTAGCTGCTTTCATCATTTTTTTACTTACAGGACCCATGAACTCATCAGGGGTTTCATTTACCCAACTTTCTTTTTTTGCAACTTCAAGATATGGCTCTAAGTCTATACCAACTTCTTTCCAAGGGGCAAATTGTGGTAAGGCTGCAATTCCAGCGTAAAGATAGGAGCCTCCTCCAATTCCTCTTCCTAAAACAATACCATTACCCTCAATACTGAGAGACCAGCTACTGCCTTTATCGGAAATCATGTGCTCTCCATTAAGCATACCCAGGCTTGTTCCAATACCTTTTAAGGTTTTTCCGCCATGCTCAATAAGAAGCACTTTTTTTCCTGCCTTAGAAAGGTCCTTTGCAAGTAAGCATCCACAAGGTCCAGCGCCTGCGATAACGACATCGTAGCCATCCTTATAAATTATTTTTTTTGCCATATCATCCTCCAATGTTTCGAGCAAATTATCCCATTTTTAATATGGGGTGTATCCTATATAAAAGATTTAGCAACTAGAAATGTTTTAATATTATTTATCTACATGTTATTTAACTTTGCTTTTCTTCCTTTATTAAAATTTTAATAAACCTGTAACAAGTATAGATAACAACTGCTAATTACCTAAATCAATCTATCCTTTTTAAATAACCACATCCTTATATCTTGGTTCATCAAGATAAAGATATGTTCTCTTAGCAAACTTAGTCCTATTCCACCTCCGCTTGAGAAGGGGCATTACCCAGTGGTCCAAGCCAAGACTGCGTCCACCGCCACCTAACATTACGACTGATGCGAAGATAAACCATAACTGGGCACTAGTAAAAACACCTTGGCTCAAGAATATAATACATAAAACAATTGAACCTACAGACGCTAACCAAGTAAACAACCCACCTATTAAGGCACAACCTATTGCTATTTGTAAAGCAACTATAATGGTTGAGAAACCTGGAGCACCTAGAGTAGAAAGTCCACCTTTAAGCCACATTACACCGAGTAGAACTCTAAGTGGCACAGCCCAAAAACCTTGAATTTTCCAAGATAAGTGCTCGCCAACAAAAGTCCTACGATCTTTCATATCAAAAAACTCATGCTGCAAATATCCCCAAATTGCATTAAAACCTGCAATTCCAAATAGGTAATGTAAATTTACAAGATGTTTCATTGCCATTGCCATAAAGCCTGAGGTTTTCAACCCACCAGCGTTTGACACACCATATTTACCGCCTATCGAGACCATGAAGCCGTGATAATTTGACTTAAATCCTTGTTTTTTAGTATTTTCTATATCCCCTATAATGTTTTTAGCAGCTATATTTCCTGTCTGAATAGCTGTTTCAACTATCTGTGGTAAGACTTTTTCATTTTCTACAAACCAAAGATTATCTCCTACAGCGTACACATTACTGTAGTCAGGGCTTTGCATATACTCATTAACAAGAATCCTGCTTCTCTTACCAACAACATGCTTTTCTTCTTCCTCAAACCTACATCCGCACATTCCATGAATGCCTTCAGCCGAAGCTACGCTACATTTGCCATGCGCTGTATTTCCTTTTGTTAAATTAATCTTTGAAGTAAAAACAGAACCATGAATTCCACAAGTCCATATAAAAGTGTTTGTATCTATCTCAGTGTCATCACCGAGAAAAACCTTTCCTTCATCAGCACCAACAACTTTTGTGCCTAATTTAATTTCAACTTGTTTTTTTTGTAAATAAGAAACTACTTTTTTACGTAAAGCAGGTTCTATTATAGGAAGAACCATATCAAGAGCTTCTACAACAACCATTCTTACCTCAGAAACTGGAATATGGTATTTAGCACAAAGAATATCTCTTCTTTCAACAAACTCACCCATTAGTTCAATACCAGTAAAACCGGCACCAGCTATTACAAAGGTAAGCATTTGCTTTTTTAATTCTTCATTAGGTTCTTTTGCTGCAAGCCTAAATTGCTCTTCAAAATGATTTCTTATACGCATTGCGTCTTCTAAAGACCAAAGTGAGAATGAATTCTCTTGAACTCCATCAATATCAAAAAACTCTGGAGCACCTCCAGTGCTTAATACAAGGTAGTCGTATTCATATTCTGCTTTATCAGACTTTAGCTTTCTGTTTTCAAAGTCTATGCCTCTTATATAGTCAGTAACAACATTAACTTTTTTTCCAGAAAAGATTCTATCATAACTTACCATTACAGAATCTGGCTCAACTCTAGAACCAGCAACCTCGTGCAGCTCTGTCATTAAAGTATGATAAGTGTTTTTGTCAATGAGTGAAATTTCGACTTGATTGTTTTTCTTATATTTCTTACTTAGTACTTTTGCGGCTTCAATACCCGCATATCCACCACCTAGAATAGCAATTCTCTTTTTCACTGTAGAAAACCTCCTCATTTATTAAAACACTTATATTAATCTGAAAGATAAATATTACACTTTTTAGGTTATAAAATTTAACTCCATATAAATT
>CAZHNE010000056.1:0-10297 GCA_964533775.1 uncultured Spirochaetaceae bacterium
TTTCAGTTGCTGGATCTAAATGCTTAGACAAGTCAATAATGTTTAAGTTTGTATTCTCTAGTAACATTTCAATTTTCTCCTACTTTTTTTTATTTTTTTTCTTAACTGCAGTATAAATAAACTTGTTATTACAATAAAAGTTTGATTATCTCTTTTTAAACAGTTTAAATTTTACCAGGTAAAAAAACTATTTTTATTTGTTGACATCCAAATTTTTACATGTTATATTTTACAAATACTGCAACCGGTTGCAAACTTATAGTAACAGTTAAGTAGCACAAAGTAAAGAATTAAATATTATTTCTTAGCAACTTTTCTCTTTATCTTGAAACCGGTATATTGCTTTTAATCAAAAAGGAGGTGAGTTTATGACTATTTACGAAATAGCAGACAAAGCTGGTGTTTCAGCAAGCACTGTCTCTAGAGTTATAAATAAAAAACCTTCTGTTAATGAGAAAACTAGACTAAAGGTTCAAGAAGTTCTCAACCACTATGATTTTCATTTAAATGAAACAGCAAGAAGTCTTTCAACTAATCAATCTAAAATGATTGGAATATTAGTAGCAGATCTTAGAAATGCTCATTACACAGACATAGCTTATGCCACTGAAACTAACCTTTTAGAAAATGGGTATTGCTCCTTAATTATTAATGCAGGTGAAACTGCTGAAAGAATGGATAAAAGCATTCAAATATTGAGTAAAAGACAAGTAGATGGTGGAGTTATTATAGGGTCAATATTTCAAAATAAAACAGTAGGAAAAAGCTTAAAAAAACATTTTAATAAGAGGCCTGTTATATTTTTAAACGGTTCTTTACCAAATAAAAATGTTTATAATATTGTAGTTGCTGAAGATGATGGTGTAAAAGAATGTGTTTTAAAGCTACACGACAATAACTATAAAAACATTTTATTTATTAGTTGGATGGATACAGTAAGTAACAACCTAAAAATTAAAGGATACAATAAGGGAATTTCTCTTTTAAACTATACTCCTTACTTATTAAACATTACTGCAAACGACATGAAAACTCGCAATACAGCAGCTCTTACAAATTACCTTAAAGAAAACCCTCAAATTGATTCAATTATTTGTTCAGATGATTATTTAGCAACTTTAGCAATAAAAACTCTGACTGAAAATAATATAAACGTACCTCAAGATATTGGGGTAATTGGAATAAACAATAGCTTATATTGTCATATAACTACGCCCTCTTTAACATCACTGGACAATAAATTTAGTGAATTGGGGCAGTTAGGTGCACAGTCATTAATAAACTTATTAAATGACAAACCAGTATCTAGGAAAATTCAAATTTTCCCAGACATAATTGAAAGAAAAAGCATAGCAAGGAAGTAGGAGAAAGAATGAAAATAGCAATAATCGGCGCAGGAGCAATGGGCTCTATATATGGTGGTAAACTATCAACATCTAATGAAGTATCACTAATTGATCTAAATGAGAAAGTAATTGAAGCAATTAATCTTAATGGCCTAAAGTTAGAAGAACCAGATGGTGTAAATACCTATTTCCCAAAAGCTTATACATCTTCTAAAGATATTGGAAAAGTAGATCTTTTAATCATATTTGTAAAAGCTATTTATTCTAAACAAGCAATTGAAGAAAACCTCAATTTGATTGGGGACAATACTTATATTTTAACATTGCAAAATGGTGCAGGTCACCAAGACTTGTTAAAAAATTATGTTAGTGAAGATAAAATCATTATTGGAACAACAGAAGATGCTGGTAAAGTTTTAGACTTTGGTTTTGTTTCAAGATCTGGTGTTGGTAAGACAAACATTGGAATGCTTTATTCAAAAAACAAGAGTTTTTTAAATACTGTAAAAGAAGCTTTTGATAAAAGCGGGTTTACTACATTAATCCATGACAATATTAATCAACTTATATGGAACAAACTATTTGTTAATACCACATTAAGTGCAGTTACTGCTTTATTACAATGTAAAATTGGATTTATTGGAGAGGATAAATATGCCCTAGCTATGACTGAGCAACTTCTCGATGAAACAATTATGGTTGCTAAAGCATTAGGATTAAAAGCAGATAAAAAGCATCTTATGGAAGAAATTAAAACAGTAACAATTAATTCTAAAAATGGCACTACCTCTATTTGTGCTGATATACAAAATGGCAGAAAAACAGAAGTTGAAACTATTAGTGGAGCAGTTGTAAAAGCTGCTAAATCATTAAACATCCCTGTTCCAACACATAAATTCGTAGTAAACCAAATTCATGCATTAGAAAACAGAGGAATATAATGATATCAACAAGCTTAGAAGCAATCCAAAGACAACCCATTTTAGCCAAACCTTTAAAAAAAGCAATAGAGTTTTTAACAACTAATAATTTAGAACAACTAGAAGCGGGTAACTACGAAATAGTAGGAAAAGATGTATTTGCACAAGTAATAGATTTTACACCTGCAAAGAGAGAGGATGTTAAAGCAGAATCTCACATCCACTACATTGACTTACAATATTTAGTAACAGGAAATGAAAAGTTAGGGTTTATTATAAACAACGGCGAATATAAATATGATGAGTATTTAGAAGAAAGAGATTTGTGTTTATATAACAGAGAGTTTGAAAATGAATCTTTTACTATTGCCTCCCCTTCCTCTATAAATATCTTTTTTCCAGAAGATATTCATATGCCAGGAATAAGGGTAGATGAAAAAAGGAACCTTAGGAAAATTGTAATCAAAATTAAAGTAGATTATTATAATAATCAAAAATGAGAATCTTTAACTTAGATATAATAATCAACTAATGAATTGTTACGAACCTTGACAAAAGAGAGAATTATTAATTAAATAGCTATAGGTGATAAAATAGAACATTGTTCCAAAAAAAGGGAAAAGGAGATGTCATGAGAATAAAAGCAGAAGTAATGTTAGAAGAATTTGTTAGGATTTTAGTATCTAGAGGGTACAGTGAGGATATAGCAAAAGAGTCTGCACAAAACTTTTTAAACAATAGTTTAGATGGTATTTATTCTCATGGAGTTAATAGATTTCCTAGAGTTGTTGAATATATCGACAAAGGATATATAAAAGTAGACGCTAAAGAATCTGTTGTACAAAGTCTTGGCGCTATAGAAGTTTGGAACGGAAACTTGGCTATGGGGAACCTTATTGCTACTCGTGCAATGGATAGAACAATCCAATTAGCTAAAGCTCACGGTATTGGTGCTGTTGCAATTAGAAATACAAACCACTGGATGCGAGCTGGTGCATACGGTTGGCAAGCTGCCAATGCTAATTGTGCAGGTATGTGTTGGACAAACACAATGCCTAACATGCCAGCTTGGGGAAGCATAGAAGCAATAATAGGAAACAATCCTTTTGTTCTATCAATTCCTAGAGAAAACGGACAACATGTAGTTGTAGATATGGCTATGTCTCAATTTTCATACGGCAAAATTGAAGAATATAAATTACAAAATAAAGAACTACCAGTTCATGGTGGGTTCAACACTAAAGGTGAACTAACAAAAAATGCAAAAGAAATTGAAGAGAGTTTAAGACCACTACCAACTGGTTATTGGAAAGGTTCTGCACTTTCAATTGCATTAGACCTTTTTGCTTCTGTTATATCAGGTGGTCTAACAACAGCATTAATAGGTGAACAAAGTGAAACAGAATATTCACTCAGCCAAATGATGATTGCTATTGATGTTACACAACTTTCAAGTTATGGAACTTCTGATGAAATAATTGATCATACTATTAAACTATTAAAGCAAGCTAAAAAAGTGGATGAAAATACAGATATTAGATATCCAGCAGAAAGAGAATATAAAACACGTATTGAAAACCTAGAAAAAGGAATTCCAGTTAACGAAAGTATATGGAATCAAATAAAAGAGTTATAAAATAAACACTAATGTTTATATAGACTCAACTATTTTATTATGACAAGTTCATAATGTTAAAAGCGAAAAATAGCGTAAAGCTATAAAAATAAAATTTATTTACAGGAGTAAAAAATGAAAAAATTTATTGTTCTTGGCCTATTATTAATGGCCTCAGCTTCATTTGTATTCGCAGGTGGAGAATCAGAAACAAAAAGTGATAAGCCTCTTAATCTTATCGTTGCTCACAACCAAACATCACTTGATAACCCATATGCTTATGGTATTATCGCATTTAAAGAAAAATTAGAAGAATTATCTAATGGTACTGTTACAGCTACTTTGCACCATGGTACTCTTGGTGAAAGTGAATCTGAATTAATTGAAAAACTAGAATTAGGTGCTGCTTCAATGGTAGTTGCTTCCCCTGGTTTCATGGTTGGTATCGGAGTTCCAGAAGTAGATATGTTCTCACTAAACTACTTATTCAATGACTTTGAAGACTGGGCAACAAACTTAGACGGCGAATTCGGTCAAGCAATGAATGACCTTATTAGCGAAAAAACTGGAAATAACTTTAAAATCATGAGTTACTGGTCTTCCTCAGTAAGAGATTACTATGGTAAAAAACCAATTAGAACTCCTGATGACTTAAAAGGAATTTCAATTAGAACTCAATCTTCACAAGTACAACAAGCTTTCTGGGAAGGCTGTGGTGCTATTCCAACTTCCGTAGCTTGGGGTGAATTATATCAAGCATTACAACAAGGTGTTGTTGATGCAGCTGAAAACGACTATACAAACTTCATGTTAAAAGAACACCACAAAACAAAGAATGGTCAATTCATTTCTGAAACAGATCATGACTTTACAACTAGATTGTTCTTAATGAATGGTAACTTCTTTGATGGCTTAACTGATGATCAACAAGCTTGGATTTTAGAAGCTAGTGCTCATGCTGGTGAAGTTGAAAGAGCTAAAGTTATTGAAATGTATAGTACATCTAAAGCAAAAGTAATTGCAGACGGTGCTACAGTAATTGAACATGCTGATATGGACATTGATGCATTCAAAGCTATTGCTTATAAGATCCAAGATGATTTTGCTGCTAAAAATAACATGCAAAAATATCTTGAAATGATTAGAAACTCAAGAAAATAATCATTAATTTTGTATAATTTATTATCCTTAGCTCAATTACTGAGCTAAGGATCTATTTAAAAAGGGAACATATGGACAAGTTTGTAAAAAAATTCTACGATTTTCATATTTTAATAAGTGCTGTCTTTTTAGCCATTTTCTTAGTATCAGTTATTACTCAAGTAATTACTAGATTATTAGGAATAGCTATGATTTGGACACAAGATATAGCTATGTATTCATTTATTTGGTCAGTGTTTATGGGGGCTACCGCAATGGTATACCCAGAGAGACACTTTGCTTTTACATCGCTTGTAGATAAAACAAAAAATGAAAATGTAAAAACAATAATTCACTTAGTTATTGTAGTTTTAATGTTAGTATTCCTAGCTCTAATGCTTTATTACGGAATAATAATCACAAAAAGATTCTGGAATTATAAATGGGTTAATGTCCCACAACTAAAAAGAGGTTGGACGTGGCTATGTATTCCTGTTAGTGCCGGATTTGGCTGTTTATACTCAGTTGATCTGGTAGTAAAAGATATAAAAAAATTATTAAACTGGAGGAACAATTAAATGGCTGCCTTATTAGTTATATTCTTTATTGTTTTAGTTGCTATTGGAGTACCAATATCTTTTTCTCTAGGATTAGTTTCTTTTGCAGGAATCGTTTCTCTTCCTGAAATCCCAAACATCATTGTTTTTACAAAAATGTTCAATGGGTTAAATAGTTTTACACTTTTAGCTGTTCCTCTATTTATTTTAGCTGCTAACTTAATGAATGCTGGTGATATTACAAAAAGATTAATAGATCTTACTAACTCACTAGTTGGACACTTCCGTGGTGGTTTAGCATATTCAAACGTTTTAGTATCTATGATATTCGCTGGAATTTCCGGCTCTTCTCAAGCAGACACCGCTGGTGTTGGTAAAATCTTTATACCTGCTATGGAAGAAGATGGATATGATAAAGGTACCGCCGTTGGCGTTACTGCAGCTTCCTCTACTCTTGGTTCGATTATTCCTCCAAGTATTACGATGGTTGTTTATGCAGGAATTGCAAACGTAAGTACTGGAGCTTTATTTATATCAGGATTTGTACCTGGAATTCTTTTAGGATTAGGAATGATGTCAATCATCTTTGCTAAGCGAAAACAATTCCCTAAAGAAGAAAAGGTGCCTACAAGAGAAGTAATTAAACTAACTCTACAATCATTACCAGCTTTATTTACACCTGTAATTTTAATTGGTGGTATTGTCTCTGGTGTATTTACACCAACTGAGTCATCAGCTTTTGCTTGTTTGTATGCATTACTTGTTGGTATGTTCTACTATAGAACAATCAAAATAAAAGACTTACCTGGTATATTAATTGAAACAATGAAACTAGGTTCGCTTTCACTATTCGCTCTAGCTACAGCTAGCGCATTAGGCGAACTATTAAGTTACTACCAACTTAACGTTTATGTTATGAACTTCTTTACTCAGCTAAGTGGTGGTCCTTTTGTATTCTTAATTGTAATTGTAGTTTTCTTTTTGTTCATTGGAACATTTATGGATGCTGTACCTGCAATGATTTTATTTGTACCAATTGTTTTACCTGCAGCAATTCAATTAGGCATTAGCCCAATTGCTTTAGGATTAATCGTTGTTGTTACATTAGCATTAGGATTAGTAACTCCTCCTTATGGATTATGCTTACTATTAGCATCATCCATTAGTGGAATAACAATTGAAGATGCGTTTAAGGGAACATTACCTTACTTCTTATCTTCACTAGTTATATTGTTCTTATTAATATTATTCCCTAACTTCTGGTTAAGTTTACCAGCAGCAGTTTTCCCTGCCCTTTTTGGATAATTAATCAAAAACTTTTTATTATAATAAGGCCCTTAATAGGGTCTTATTTTTTGACTATTTATTTTTTCTTGATTACTGTTGATGTATTACAAGTAGGAGATAATATGAATAAAATATATTTAGCAGGTGGCTGCTTTTGGGGAACACAACATTTCTTTTCTCTAGTAAATGGCGTAACTAGTACAAAAGTTGTCTATGTAAACGGTACAAAAGAGAACCCATCTTATGAAGAAGTATGTTCAAAAAAATATAAATTTGCAGAGGCTGTTGAAGTTGAATACAATGAGAACATAGTTTCACTAAAATCTTTACTGCAAAAGTTTTTCATTACTATTGATCCGACTTCTCTTAATAAGCAAGGAGGAGACAGAGGTCTTCAATATAGAACTGGAATTTACTATCTTGATGAAAATTCAAAAGAAGTTGCTAAAACAGAACTTGAAAACCTTCAAGAAAAACATAAAAAGAAGATTCAAATCGAACTAAAACCTTTAGATAACTTTTACTTAGCTGAAAGTTATCATCAAGACTATTTATATAAAAACCCAACAGGATATTGCCATATACCATTGGATGTTTTTGATAAAGCAAATGATTAAATGAAAAACTTGAGGGCTGTATGAAATTTGATACAGCCCTTTTTTTAGCTAATCTTCTCCTTCAGTAGAATCTTTAACTTGATAAATTAAATCTATAATTGAGCCATCTCTATAAGTTACAATACCTACAACCTTGTCGGTATACTCTATTGATTTACCTCTTCCTACTAAATTGATAACTTTCTTTCTCAACTCCTCAATTGTAGTTAAATTAATATCTGTTTTACTTAATCTCTCAATTAAATCTTTTCTATTTGGATTAATTGCAACACCTTGATCTGTTACAACAATATCAATGCTTTTACCTGGAGTTACTATAGTATCAACAGCATCAACTATACTTGCAATTCTACCTCTTGTTAAAGGGCAAACTACAATTGTAACTGAAGCTCCTTCAGCTGTATCTTGATGTCCTCCAATAGCTCCTCTAATACTACCATCAGAGCCTGTTAATACATTAACGTTAAAATTAACATCAACTTCTAAAGCTGAAAGAATTACAACATCTAACTGATTAACTGCTGTTCCTAAGTTAAAAGGGCTAGCGTAATAGTATGCTGAAATCTGTTGGTGAAACCTGTTATTTTTGAGACTTTTAGCAGCTTCTAAGTCAAAAGATTGAACATCTAATATTTTCTTTATTAAACCTTCTTCATGCAGTTTAACTATAACTCCAGTTATTCCACCTAAAACAAAATCTGCTTTAATATTGTTTTTAAGCATTTTCTCTCTTAAGAATCTTGCAGTAGCAAGGGAAGCTCCACCACTACCCATTTGAAAAGAAAAACCATTTTTAAATACCCCGCTATGTTCAATAACTTCTGCAGTAGTTTCAGCTATTAAAAGTTCTTTTGGGTTTTTAGTAAATCGCGTTGCTCCACTCATTATTCCATTGGGATCTCCAATTGCATTAACTTTTACAACATAATTAACTTCACTTTGAGCAACACCTGCTGGAAGATTAGGAAAAGGAACTAAGTTGTCAGTCAAAATAATAACTTTCTTAGCATACTGTGCATCTGTTTTTGCATAGCCAAGAGACCCACAAATTACTCCATTATCATTTTCTCTAGAATAACCATTTGCATTACCAAAGGAATCACAAGAAGGAGCTCCAAGAAAAGCTACATCAATTTTTATATCACCATTTTTAATTGCATAAGCTCTACCGCCATGAGATCTGAAAATGACCGGTGTATCTAAAAGCCCAAAGGAAACCGCATCAGCAAAGTCCCCCCTCATACCACTTGTCTCTATTTTTGAAACAACACCATTTTTTACATGCTCAATTAATGGAGAGTGAACAGCAAGTAAAGAAGAAGCTGCTAAGGTTAAATTTTTAATTCCCTTTTTAGCTATTACATCCATTACCTTATTTAATACAAAGTCCCCATCTCTAAAATGATGGTGAAAAGATATTGTCATTCCATCTCTTAGTTGAACTTTATCAATTGCCTCTTCAATACTAAAAAGGACTTTTGATTCAAATTCTTCTCTCTCTTTACAAGATTTAATATCTTTTTTTACACTTTCGTTTGTAAACAAAGGATGTGAGCCAATTAAATTAGCATACTTTTCTAAATCTTCTATATTTTTATTTATCATTTTTCTCCCCAATCTAAAGAACTCGTGCGCCTTTTGCTAATTGAATTGTTCTTTGTGCACGTAAAACAATTGGCATGTCGATCATTTTTCCATTTAGTGATATAACACCGCTTTTATTTCTTTCAGCCTCTTCAATTGCATCCATTATTTCTAAAGCATTATCGATTTCTTTTCTCGTTGGTGTAAAGATTTCAACTACTGGCTCAATTTGGCAAGGGTTAATAATTGATTTTCCATCAAAGCCCAACTTTTTAATTAGTAAAATTTCTTTTCTAAAACCTTCTTCATTACTTAAGTCTGAATAGACTGTATCTAAGGCATCTATTTTAGCAGCTCTTGCTGCATGTAGTAGCATTGAACGGGCAAACATTAACTCTACTCCATCTTCATATCTTCTAGTCTTTAAATCAGTTACATAATCTTCAGCACCAAGAGCTATGGCTACAAGTCTTTTTGAAGCTTTGGCAATGTCTCTTGCATTTAAAACACCTTCTGCACTCTCAATTGCAGCCATCATTTTAGTAGACCCTTTTTCAATACCAAATTCTTCTTCAGCTTTTAAAATCTCTTCTTCACAGATTAATACATCTTCAACTGTTTCAGTTTTAGGCAATCTAATTACATCAATTCTAGAAGCAACCATTGCCTTAATATCCATAATTCCACATTGGGTTCTAGGATTATTAATTCTTACTACAAGTTCTTTATCTCCATAATCTATTGCTCTAAGTGAGTTATAGACAAGGTATCGAGCTGCATCTTTTTCTGATAATAAAACAGAATCCTCTAAATCAAACATAATGCTATCGCATTTATAGATATAAGCATCCTTAACCATCCCTGGATTATTTCCTGGGACAAACATCATTGTTCTTCTAAGTCTATCTCCCATTACTTTCTCTCCCACTTGTAATTAAAACTATTACAAGCTCTGTGCAAAGCTGTTGATGTTCTAGCTTTTATAACACAATCCAGAGCCCCTTTATCTATAGCGGTAATATTGGCACTTTCAACCCCGACATATTTAGCCGTTTCTCTTATTACTTGTTTAATTTGATCTCCAAATTGTTTTTTTACAGGACTTTCTAGATGAATGTGAATCCCACTCTCATCGCCCTGTTCAACAGTAATTAAAATATCACTAGATTCTAATGTTCCAGCGGTAGCCATTTTAATAATTTTCAAAACCCTCTCCTCGTATAAAAAGCAA
>CAZHNE010000057.1:0-9915 GCA_964533775.1 uncultured Spirochaetaceae bacterium
TAGGTAACTGCCGGGCCTTTTTATTTTTTTACACCTTAGGGTGTATTTTTTTTGCCCAAATTTGCTAATATTAATAAATAATAAAAAAATAGTGTAATTAGGGCTTTATTCAAAGATGAATAAGACTTATTCTATACTATATGAAGTATGAAATAAGAAATCAGAGATATACTATAAATGATGATTTATCATCCAATGCATTGGTAGTAGGTTTTGTAAAAAAAGTAACAATTGAAGAAATGTTAAATAACCTTGATTCTATAAAAAAATTAGTCCCTATTTTAACTAGTGTTTTATCAAAAGATAAAGATGGCTATTTTTTTGATGTTGAAAAAGAAGGTTGGAGTTATACTATTGAACAATGTGCAAACGTTAATAGTTGGTTAACAAAACAATTTAACTCTCCTTTAAATCTAGAAAAAGGAGAATTTCTAAGGTTAGCTGTTTACAAAGAGAATACTTTGTTAATATTTGCTCACAACATAATTTCTGATTCAAGAGGTTTAGTTAATTTTGCTAAAGCTATATTGCTAGGAGTAGATAACTATATCTTTGATTATAAAAGTGAAGAAAAAAAAGAGATTAATTTTCTTACTAAACTAAAAGCAAAAAAGTTTAAAAAATTAGATGATACTGATTCTGTAGATAATCAAGTAACTAAAGTTAAAGTTAAAAAAGTTAGTTTAAAATCTGATATAGTCTTTATGCTTTGTAGCTCCAACGGAGTTTCTCTTCTTTCATTTTTCATCGCTATAGCTTTAAGCTTAAATAAAGTTGAAAGAAAGAGCTTAATGATTCCTTTCTGTTATAAGGAATTTAATGATATTGTTTTAGTTAATGATTCAGCAAATATAAAATTCAAACGAGGATTAGAGCCAAGATTGAAATTTTATGAGAACTGTAGAGAAATCGATAAACTTTTTAATTCTTTTGTAAAGCGCAAACCATACTTAAAAAGATCTGAAGTTTTAAAAAGAGTTTCAGAAAAAGTAATTGATAAGCCGTTTTCAAATAAAACGTACAATAAGTTTTTAAGTAGCGATTTATATTTTGATGTTATTCCTACTATAGAAGAAGATGAAATATTAACAACAATGAGTTTTTATCCATCATCTTCGTTTGTTCCTAATAGTTTTGGTATAAGTGTTATTGATGACAAGATAACCATTTGTTCTGTTCTACATGATCAAGAGGGAGAAGAGTTTTATAAAATGTACCAACAAACTATTAATTTACTTGCCAAAAATGCAGATTATAAATTTACTTGATTATTTAGTGTGCTAAAAGGGAGGGAATGTGAACAATTTAGAAAATACACAAACTTTAAAATCAGTTTGTGCTATAATTAAGTGTGAAGAAAAAGTCTACTTAGAAAATGTTACAATTACTAATGGTGATAATATTTGGAGTTTCCCTTCTATTGCTGTTAAGCAAAGTGAAATCGCTATCAGTGCTTTAGTTAATTATATTGCTAATGTTTTTAGTTTAGACGCTAAAAACATAGAAATTAATTATTTTTGCAATATAAAGCATAAAGGCGAAAGCGTTTTTCTCGATATAGATGCATTTATTGTAGAAGTAAATTTAGAAAATATAAAAAATAATGTAATCTCAAAAAATAAATGGTTTAAAATTGACGATTTATTTAATATTCCTTTAACACCTGAGGCTGTAACTCTTGCCCAAGTGCTCATGGAATGTTAGTTTATGTAAGTTATTAAAAAGGAGAAAAGTCCTCCTTTTTGATTTAAGGAAAATTAATGATAAAAAAAAATAATGCTATAAGAAATATAGCAATAATTGCCCACGTTGATCATGGTAAGACAACTTTAGTGGATGGATTATTTGAGCAGTCAGGTTTGTTTCAAAACCAAGATAGAATAATGGATAGTGGAGCAATTGAGAGAGAGCGTGGCATTACTATTAGTGCAAAAAACTGTGCAATAAGTTGGAAAGACATAAAAATAAATATTATAGATACTCCAGGTCACGCAGATTTTGGTGGTGAAGTAGAAAGGGGACTTTCTATGGTTGATGGGGTTGTGTTACTTGTTGATTCAGCTGAAGGGCCTCTCCCACAAACAAGATTTGTATTAGACAAAGCACTAAAATTAAAACTAAAACCAATTATAGTTATAAATAAAATTGATAGAAACGATGCAAGATGTGAAGAAGTTTTGGATGAAGTTTATGACTTATTGTTTGAACTAAGTGATGATGAAGAACTGCTTAATGTTCCAGTGTTCTTTGCAGATGGACGACGAGGAGTTTGTGGAACTTCTTTAGATAAAATTGAAGATAACTTATTCCCATTATTAAATGCTATTGTTGAGCATGTTAGTCCACCACAATACAATGACGAAGAACCTTTTCAAATGCTTGTAAGCGACTTGTCTTATAGTGATTTTTTAGGACGATTGGCTATTGGTAAAATAATTAATGGGCACGCATCAATACACGATCAATTAGTATGTGTTGGTGAAGATGGTGTTTCATCTTTAAGAGTTTCAAAGCTTTATACATTTAGTGGTCCTTCATACGTTGAAACAACAACTTTAGGAGCTGGAGATATTGTTGTTTTAGCTGGTATAGATAACGTTTCAATTGGTGATACTATTTGTACTAAAGAAAGTCCAAAGGCATTGGACAGAATACAAGTTGATGAACCAACTGTAGCTATGATGTTTACAAAAAACATTAGTCCACTAGCAGGTAAAGAGGGTAAATCAGTAACAAGTGCTAAAATTGGTGAAAGGCTAATGAAAGAAGCCTTTAGAAATGTATCAATAAAAGTAGAGAGAAATAACGATGATTCTTTTACCGTTAAAGGTCGTGGTGAATTTCAAATGGCTATTATAGTTGAGGAAATGAGAAGAGAGGGGTTTGAACTTTGTGTTGGTAGACCTAAGGTAATTTTCAAAAAAGATGAAAAAGGTAATATTCTTGAACCAGTTGAAAAACTTATTGTAGACTGCCCTGAAGACCACTCTGGTGTTGTTATGGAAAAAATGTCAAAGCGAAAAGCTACTATGAGTGATATTACTTATACTGGGGACAGAGTAAAGATTACTTTTAATGTTCCCTCCCGTGGCCTAATTGGATATAGAGATGAGTTTCTAACTGATACAAGAGGCTTTGGTATAATGAATTCATTTATTAAAGGTTACGAACCCTATAAAGGTGATTTTTCTGGTCGAACATTAGGTTCTCTAATAAGTGACAGAGACGGAGTTGCTGTAGCCTATGCTCTTTGGCAGTTAGGCGATAGAGGAAAACTGTTTATTGAACCAGGTGATAGTGTTTATGAGGGGCAAGTAGTAGGTCAAAGAAATAGAGACTTAGATTTAATGTTAAACCCAACTAGAACAAAAAAACTCTCTAATATGAGAGCTAGTGGTAAGGACGATGCTGTAACGTTAACTCCTATTACTAAAATGTCATTAGAACAAGCTATTCAATTTATAAAAGACGATGAATTAGTTGAAGTAACTCCTAAGTCCATAAGAATGTGTAAGAAGATATTAAGCACTCAACAAAGAAAAATATTTGAAAGTAAAGGAATAGTTCCTAGTTACGTAAAATAATAAAATACTGTGTAGTAAATGGGGAAAATCCCCATTTACTATAAGTTCTACTATAAGTTGATTTCTAAGTAAACAGGAGCGTGATCGCTACCGAGAATTTTATCATCAATTTCACTTACAACAATTTTGTCATCTAGCCTTTTAGAAGTAAGCCAGTAATCAATTCTCCAACCTGCATTTCTATCTCTAGCTTTAAAGCGATAACTCCACCAGCTGTATCTTTCAATAACATCAGGTTGTAATAATCTAAAAGTATCAGTAAATCCTTTGTCTAATAAAGTAGTAAAGCTTTCTCTTTCTTCTGGAGAAAACCCAGCATTTTTAACATTGGTTTTAGGATTTTTTAAGTCTATTTCTTTATGAGCTACGTTAAAATCACCAGACATTAAAACAGGTTTGTTCTTATCAAGATTAGAGACATAGCTTCTAAAATCATCATCCCAGTTTAATCTTATAGGGAGTCTTTTTAATCCATCTTGGCTATTAGGTGTATAAACTGTTAAAACATAATAATCATCATATTCTAACAAAATTGTTCTTCCTTCATTATCTAGTTCATTACCTATTCCAAATACAACATCTTTAGGCTTTAATTTTGTATAAATAGCTGTTCCGCTATAACCTTTTCTTTCGGCATAGTTAAAATAGCTATAATAACCTTCAGGGTTAAATTCATATTGCCCCTCAGACAGTTTTATTTCCTGTAAACAAAAGAAATCAGAATCTGATTTATAAAAATATTCCTTAAATCCTTTTTTATCACAAGCTCTTAAGCCGTTAACATTCCAAGATGTAAGTTTTAAAGTGTCCATTTTTACCTCTCAATTTAAAGTTCAAAATAATCTCCAATAATTAGTTACATTAATGGTACATTTCTCTTTTTTGATGCTTCTAATGTTTTTTTATCCCAGACGGAAGCTTGCACCTCGCCTATGTGTGCTTTGTTAAGTAAAAACATGCAAAGCCTACTTTGACCAATTCCACCGCCTATAGTTTGCGGGAATTCATCGTTTAAAAGCCTTGTATGCCAATATAAAGTTTTTCTATCAAGAGCATTACTTATTTCTAATTGTCTAAGAAGAGTTTCTTTGTCAACTCTTATTCCCATACTAGATAATTCTAATGCTTGTTCTCTTACGTTATCCCAAACAATCAAGTCCCCATTAAGTCCTTTATAATCTTCATATGTAGGAGTCGACCAATCATCATAGTCAGGAGCTCTACTGCCGTGGGGTTTGCCATCAAGAAGTTTGCTGCCAATTCCGATTACAAAAACAGCTTTATATTGTTTTGCTAATTCGTGTTCTCTTTCCTCTGGAGTTAAATTAGGAAACTGATCTAACAAGTCTTCACTGTGGATAAAGAAAATATCTTCCGGAAGTATGGGGTAGCTTGACGGAAAGTTCTCATTTACAAAAAACTGAGTTCTTTTTAAAGCTTCATATATTTTCTTTACTATATACTTTAAAAAATTTAAATTCCTTTTCTCTTCATCCATAACTAATTCCCAGTCCCATTGATCGACATATAAGGAGTGAGTAGGGTCAATTTCATCATCTGGTCTAATAGCATTCATATCAGTGTAAAGACCAGTATTTGCAGAAAAGCCATGATCAGCTAAAGCCATTCTTTTCCATTTTGCTAGCGAGTGAACAATTTCCATTTCTGCATTATTTAAATTTCCCACTTGAAATCTAACAGGTCTTTCAATCCCACTTAAATCATCATTTATTCCAGAACCTTTAGGAACAAATAAAGGGCTTGTTACTCTATTTAGCTTTAACTCTCCTGACAACTCTTGTTCAAAAGTATCCTTTACGAATTTTATAGCTTTTTCAGTTTGTTTTTTTGTTAATATTGGTTTGTAGAAATCCGGGAAAATCGGCAACATTGTTATCTCCTTATTTTTGGTTACTTTACACTAAAAAGAATTAAAGTAAAACTAGTGTACAATAAAAAAATAAAACTTTAAACATAGCAAAGTTTTTGATTATAACCAATATGTAATTAGCAAAATAAGAAAATATTTTATTATAGAAATGAAAAAAGTAAAAAGCGGTTTAATTAAGAAAAATTTTATTATTTGTGGCACAGAGTAATATTATATGATACGATTAGTTCGATTGTTTTTAAATTTTGCTTGGTATTCTAAACTAAGAAACAACAACTAACATAAATGTAAATTAATAATGTTATAATTTTATGTATCGAAATGATATGGCTTTACTTTGTTACGGTATAAATTTTATTAGCTTGTATATATAAAGAATAAGTTTTATCATGTAGGTACTAATTTTAAAATAAGGATTAAATAATATACTTGTTTATTTTGTATTAACTTGTATATAATGATTAAAATATAAGGTTTATAAAAAAAATGACAAAAACTATTGCTTTTCATTTACAAAAAGGTGGGGTAGGAAAAACTACAATTTCCGGTACTTTGGCCTGCCAATCAGCACTAGCTGGTATACCTACATTGTTAGTTGATTTAGATCCTCAAGGTAATGCTTCTTCTTGGTTTTTAACTAAAACACCAAAGTGGGAGTTATCCGATGTAGTTCAAGGAAAATGTTACCCAAGTGATGCTATAGTTGCAGTAGAGCAAGTTCCTAACTTATATATTTTACCTACCTTTGGTATTGGTGGAACTTTAAAATTATATTCCGAAACTAAACTCGCTGATGAACCTTTTGTTATTCAAGATTTAATTCATGAATTCAAAGGAAAATATCAACATGTGATTTTAGATTTGTCACCAGGGTTAGGAAGACTAGAGCGCTCCGCTATAATAGCAAGTGATGAAGTCATTACACCAATGACACCAGAAGCTTTTAGCTTAGATGGACTAGAAATTTTTATTGACGAATTAAATAGATTAAAGAAAAACTTTCGAGCGTCTGTAAAGCATGAAAAAGTTGTAATTAATTCATACGATGATAGGATTCGTCAGCATAGAGAAATATTTAATGCTGCAAATCAAGGGAATTTTAGAATATTTCAAATTCCAGTAGATCCTGTTTTTAGAAAGTCACAAGAAAAAAACGTAGCACCTCAGTTGTTTAAAGAAAATGGAAAAGGATTAAAAGAAAAAACAAAGCTAACATTTGAAGAGATGGAAAGCGAGATTTGGAGATAAAAATGGCATTAAAGAAAAATAGTTCTAGTTCAAGTCAGAAGAGAGCTGATAAGTTATTTAGCGAAAGTGTTAAAAAAGAGACTAAAGAGAAAAAAATTCTAACAACTTTCTCTATAGAGCCTTCTTTTAAAAAGTCTTTAGAATCTCAGTTCGATGAAATGGGATTAGGGTGGGCTTCAGGTATTAGATTTGCTTTGAAGTTTTTCCAAAAGAATTTTAAATTTCACACTATTGATAATGATGACTAATGATAGTTAATTTTAATATATTCTCTGGGATTAGCTCTCAGAGTTTTTTTATTTTTAATTTATAACAACTAGTTTATAACAATTTAAACATAGATGCTAAAAAAGACGGTAGGTTTTCCTTTTTATATTTGTGTTTAATCCATCTTTATTATATTATCAGTTAATAGATACTAAAAATTAGGGGATATTTATACTTTATGCAAATGAAATGGTGGCAAACAGCCGTTTTCTATCAAATTTTTCTTCGTAGCTTTAAAGATAGTGATAACGACGGAATTGGAGATCTAAAGGGTTTAATTTCTAAGGTTGATTATTTAAAATATTTGGGAATTGATGCAGTTTACATTACCCCGTTTTTTCCCTCACCATATTTTGATAGTGGGTTTGATATAACTGACTATTATGATGTTGATCCTAAAGTAGGAACACAACAGGATGTTGTTAGTTTAATTGATGTATTGCACAATAATAATATTAAACTAGTAATTGATATTCCTATTAATCATACCTCGATTTATCATAAGTGGTTTATAAATAGTTCTGCCTCTAAAACTAATGAGTACAGTGATTATTATATTTGGTCCGATGAAATACCTAATAATTGGAAAAGCAATTATGGGGGTAGTTCTTGGAGCTATAATGAAGAAAGAAAACAATATTACATGCACTCCTTTTCTGATTATCTTCCTGATTTAAATTGGAGATGTGAAAGTCTTGTTTTAAAAATGCTTGAAGTTTTTAAGTTTTATTTAGATTTAGGCGTTGACGGTGTTAGGCTTAGTTGTGCAAATTTAATTATTAAAGATTCACATTTACGAGATAATCCAAATTATCCAGGATTTTATAAGAATAGATATTTAAAACAAAGACACATATTCGATCGAAACAGACCATATTCCCATAAGATAATTAATAGGATACGCAGCCTTTTTGACACTTATGAAGATCGAGTTTTAGTTGGTGATATTGTTGTTGCACCACCAGGGGAACCTGAGTTAGTAGCCTCCTATTATGGAATGCATAAAGATGAGTTACATCTAGCATTTGATTATTCTATAGCTAGTACTCCATTTAAGCCAAAAAGCTTTCGCTTAGCTGCTAAAAGGTGGATCGAAGCTTGTGGAACATCATGGCCAAGTTGGGTTTTTTCTAATCATGATTACAAACGAATAAAGACTAGGTTTAAAGGTGATTTTGATAAAACCAAATTAGTAACATTATTTTTATTAACTCAAAAAGGAACGCCTTTTCTTTATTATGGGGAGGAATTAGGTCTAGAAGATTCTTTAATTCCTAAGCGTAGACAAAAAGACTTGATGAGAAAAAAATTATTCTTTTTTCAAAATAGTAGAGATGGTGCAAGGGGACCAATGTTGTGGAACAAATCACAATACTGTGGATTTTCCAAAGTAAGACCATATTTACCTCAAGGAAAAGCAAGAAAAAACGTAAAGAATCAAAAAGCTGACGAAAATTCTATGTTAAATTATTATAGAAGGTTTATTTCTTTAAGAAAGACGCAGCCGGCTTTAATAAAAGGGGAAACTACTTTTATAGATGGCAATGATGAGAATATAATAGCATTTATTAGATCTACTGATGATGAAGCTTTGTTGATACTATTAAATTTCTCAAAGAAAACAAGGTTGATTGAGTTAAACAACCTATTACTGCCTTTTACAGTAGATAAAGTTATTTTTTCCACAAATCCAGTGTTGAATAAAGAGAGTTTAACGAAAGATGAAATCTTATTAAGCCCCTTTGAAGGTGCAATATTTTCATTGCAATTATAGTCTTTACATAGACTAGTAAATTATATATAGTTTACGAGTAAACGGAGGCCTAGTATTAAACAATAGATTTAATATTAGTTAAGTCATCCAGCCACAATATATTATTAGGATTAAAAGATGAATAAAATTTCAGAAAGTAATCCAAAGATTGGAAAGAAGGTTGGAGACTACACAGTCAAAGTCTTAAATGGAATGGCGCAAGGTCTCTTCGCTTCTTTAATCATTGGGTTGATAATCAAACAAATCGGAACTTATGCAAAATTACCTATTTTAATTAATTTTGGTATGGTTGCTCAGTATTTAACAGGTCCTGCTATAGGCTTAGGAGTAGCTCTTTTTGTAGGAGCTCCCAAGCTTGGTGTTTTAAGTGCTGCCGTTGCTGGTGCAATAGGGGCTGGGACGTTTGTTTTAGGTGGGGACGGCACTATACTGAAAGTTGTTATAGGGGAGCCTGTAGGCGCGTTACTTGCTAGTTTAGTCGGTGCTGAAATAGCCAAACTAGTAAGTGGTAAAACTAAAGTCGATATCATGGTTGTGCCTATCTGTACTATAATAGTAGGTGGTCTAGTTGGAATATTTGTATCTCCCTATGTAAGTTCATTAATGAAAGGTATAGGTCTATTTATTAATTCCTTAACTAATTTGTATCCATTGCCAATGGGGATTTTAGTAGCAACTGTTGTTGGAATGGTTTTAACTCTTCCAATCTCTTCTGCTGCAATTTGTATAAGTTTGGGTATATCTGGTTTAGCTGCAGGGGCAGCAACTGTAGGCTGTTGTGCACAAATGATAGGTTTTGCAGTAATTTCATATAAAGAAAATAAAGTGGGTGGGCTTCTCTCTCAAGGAATAGGAACAAGCATGCTACAAGTTCCTAATATAGTTCATAATCCACTAATTTGGATCCCTCCAACTTTAACAGCAGCAATAATTGGACCCCTAGCTACTGTCGTGTTTAAGATGGAAAACAATGCGGCTGGAGCTGGAATGGGAACTAGTGGCCTAGTAGGACAGTTTAATACAGTTGCTGTTATGGGAACTAGTGCTATCCCACAAATAATATTGTTACACTTTGTACTACCTGCAATTATCGCCTTATTGATAGCCTCTTTTATGCGAAAAAAGGGATGGATAAAAGAAGGTGATATGAA
>CAZHNE010000058.1:0-9695 GCA_964533775.1 uncultured Spirochaetaceae bacterium
TCTTTGGACAAAGTCGCGTTCATCATGCTTAGACAATATCGCTTTCACTTAAGATCTTTTGTGAATATTTATTCATAATACTTGACTTTAATGTATAAATATGAGATAAATAACGAAGTTAAGTAAAAAGGATTAAATTAATATACAATGAATTTTAAATTACACCATAAGAAAAATGGTCATTCACATGATAATAGGAAGCACGTCACAATTCAAATGACTGATGGAGTTCTTATACCAAATAAGAATAATGGGAAACTAATGACTAGTTGGAGAATAACGTTTTATTTAGCACTACTATCTTTACTATCTCTCATTATTTTTTCTCCAGAACCGTATAGAGAAATATTCTTAATTTGTATTAAGGGTGTTCCAGTTACTTTCCAATGTACTATATTTGCAATAATTGGAGCGGTCATTATAGGAACAATTACGGGCTTAGGATCTGTATCTAAACACAATATAATTAATTTAATTAGTGGTGTTTATGTAGAGCTTATCCGTGGAATCCCTTTATTAGTACAATTAATATTTATTTACTATGCACTAGGTAGATTCTTCCGTATAGGAGGCACCTTTGCCGCTATAATCTCACTTGCAATATGTTTTGGAGCATATATGGGTGAAATAGTAAGAGCTGGCATACAAGCCGTTCCTAAGGGGCAAATGGAAGCAGCTATTGCACTAGGATTATCAAGATATCAGGCCTTTAGATATATAGTTCTTCCACAAACTCTTAAAATAATATTACCTGCAATTGGTAATGAATTTATAAGTATGTTAAAAGATTCATCTTTAGTATCTGTAATCGCATTAAGTGACATTTTAAGAAGGGGAAAAGAATATATCTCCCGAACATTCCTTTCATTGGAAACAATGTTAGTAGTAGCACTTATATATTTACTAATAACGTTAATTTTATCACGCTTAGTAGGAAAATTAGAAGAAAGGTTAAATAGCAATGTCTAATATAATAATTAAAAATTTACAAAAAACGTTTGAAGCTAAAGATGGAAATGATGTCCATGCTGTAAACGAAGCTTCTTTAGAAGTTAAAAATGGTGAGGTTGTTGTCATTATTGGCCCATCAGGAAGTGGAAAATCAACTTTACTAAGATGTATAAACAAGTTAGAAATACCAACATCTGGTTCTATCTTAGTTGACGGAGTAGATGTAGTAAAGCAATCAACCGACATAAGAAAAATACGAGAAGAAGTAGGAATGGTATTCCAAGCCTTTAACCTTTTCCCACATTTAACTGTTTTAGATAATATTACTTTAGCTCCACTAAAAGTTAAAAAAATAAAAAAATCTAAAGCTAAGAAAATGGCATTAGAACTATTAAAGAGAGTTGGCTTAGAAGAAAAAGCTAATTCTTACGCAGGTCAATTATCTGGTGGACAACAACAAAGGGTTGCTATTGCAAGATCTTTAGCTATGCAGCCTAACATTATGCTTTTTGATGAGCCTACAAGTGCCTTAGATCCTGAAATGATTAAAGAAGTACTTGATGTAATGCTAGATTTAGCAAAAAGTGGAATGACCATGCTTTTAGTTACACATGAAATGGGATTTGCTAAAGCAGCAGCAACTAAAGTTGTTGTTATGGACGAAGGAAAAATTATTGAAGTTGGACCTCCGTCACAAATATTTAACAATCCTAAAAATGAAAGAACAAAAGCGTTTCTAAAACATATCTTGTAATAGTCATATAGTTTCGGTAATTTTAACAAAAAACTATCATGAAAATTTATTTCATTAAACACTTACCATAAATGAACTTTATTAACTCCTTGCTACATAAGGAGTTAATTTATTATGCAACTTTTTTGCTATTTTTTTTACGTTAATGTTGACATAAGTTGCAAAATATTTTATATTAATGTCATTCACATTTATTACAAAACGTAAATGTGTTTTTTAATGCACTTATAAGAGTATTAACCCTCTTTTAATTATCACTTTGGGTGCCTCAATTATTGAGGTACCCATTTTTATTAGATATCCTATATTTTGTATTGTACAATTATTACATAAAGTGTAAATTTAAAGCAATAACTAAGGGGTATTAATTTATGCAAAATAAGAAAAACTGGTTAGAGAGAAACATTTGTTTACCAGTGTTGGCTCACCCTGAAGCTGAAAAAGAAAACTCTCTCTCACACGCTTTTGGAGCAATTTTATCATTAATTGGATTAATTTATATAGTTTTTAATTTAGACACTGTTGCTTCTTTTAATTTAAAAATAGGATTAGTAATTTTTGCTTTTGCAAACTTTTTACTTTATCTCTCAAGCACCTTATATCATGGGCTTCCAAAAAATAATGCAAAACGTATTTTTCGAATATTAGATCATAGTAATATTTATGTTTTAATAGCTGGAACTTATACACCACTACTTTTATATGTGAATTCAGAAAAAAGTATTAATCTTTTTTATTTTTTATGGATTATTGTTTTGTTAGGAATTTCCCTTACAATAATATTCTGGGGAAAATTTAAAATTTTACATGTTTTATTTTACTTAGTAATGGGTTGGTTAATAGTATTTTTCTGGCAAGATATAACTCCATTTTTACCAAAAGGGTTACTCACCTACGTTTTAACTGGTGGAATACTATATTCACTAGGAGTTATCTTTTATGCCTTAAAAAAAATGCCTCACAATCATTTGATTTGGCATATTTTTTGTCTTGTAGCAAGTTTAAGCTTTTACATTGGAATACTTAAATATATCTTATAAAATAATTAAAACAAAAGCACCTAAGGTTTTTAATCCTAGGTGCTTATTTTTTTGTTATCTATTTTTATTCAGCAAGTAACTGATCTATAGCAAGAGTTAAAGTTTCTTTAGATATCATACCTTGATATAAAAAGGCTGGAACTCCTTCCTTATTTATTATAATAGTTGTTGGCAAGCTGTTTGATTGGAATAAATATGAAATATAACCAGGATCTAATACAATACTTGATTCATTCATAGAATACTCTTTAGCAAAAGCTTCAACCTTTTCTACTGTTTCTCTTGTTCCATCAAATGAATCAAAGAAAACAAATGTAACATCATTTTCATATTCTTGACTTGCTTCAACAAAATCAGGCATTTCACTTCTACATGGAGGACACCATGAAGCAAAAAGGTTTATTACTACAGGTTTTCCTTTCTCTGCTAATTGCCAAAATGTTGTTTCTTCCCCATTTAATAAAATTAAAGGAATATCGGGCATAATGCTAGATTGATCTTCTGCCTCTTCTTGGACTTCATCACTCTCTTCAGCCTTCGCATCTTCTTGAAAATCCTTATTGTCTTCAGAAGTAACTGAATCTTCTGCCATTTCTTTTACTTCTGCTACTAAAGGTGTTGCATCTTTAATTTCTTCTTGAGATTTGATCTCTTCATCTTTTTGGTCTATCTCAGCTTTTTCAGCTTTTTCAGCTTTTGGAATAGTTTTTGACTTGCTTTCAAGATCGCTTAATCTACTCTCATCAACATTGATTGTTGGCACATTTGAAGTGCCTGGGCCTTTTTGACTTAACTTGTTATATCCAAAATAGGCAAGTATAAACACTGCTATTATAACTACTACTAAAATTAAGCTATTTTTCTGATTCTTATTCATCAATTATCTCCAATTTATTTAAAATAGCATTGCTGGTGAATAACCTAATACCATCAATACTCCCATTATTAGTAGCAAGCTACCACTAATTACTGTAACTACTTTGTAATGAGTTTTTATAAAAGCAAAAGCGCCTTCTAATTGTTTTAACAGCAAAGCTGATAAAAAGAAAGGTATTGCTAATCCAAGCGAATATGCTAATAAAGTGTATATCCCTTGATACAAAGTTGCTGTGTTAGCTGCCATCATTAGTGCTGCCCCTAAAAAAGGACCAGTACAAGGAGACCAACCAACTGCAAATATAATTCCAAAAACAAAAGATGATAAATAATTTAAATTCTTTGTTTTGGTTTTAAGTTTGTATGTGTTTTCCAAAAAAGGAAGTAATTTTAAGCCTAAAAAACTTAAAGCAAAAATAATTACAATAACACCACCTACTCTATTGATAGTATCTAAGTGCTCACTTAAATACTGACCTAGAAAACTAGCACTAGCTCCTAAGGTAGCAAACAATACAGTAAATCCTAATATAAAAAAGAGAGAGTTGAAAATTAGTTTGTTTTTACCAACTTCTTCACCATCTTTTTCCGCTATACCACCTGCTAAATAGCCTATATATAAAGGTATCATAGGTAAAACACAAGGACTAATGAAACTTAAAAGCCCTTCTAATAATGCTGTTAAATATGCCATAAATACATAATATAGTTATAAATAAAATTGTAAAGTAACTTTATCACCTAAAATTCATTATTTTTTTAAATATAGAAAAACACTCCTATTTATATAAAAGGCTATTCAAAACAATCCTTTTTGTATATATAATATTTTTATGTCTAAAAAAAAGAATCGAGTACATCCCACTATAGCATTTGATAACTATTATAGAAGTATTTATTTAACTAGATGGGATAATCTAAAAAAGTCCCTTTTAATTGAAAAGCAAAACATTGAATTTTCAACAAATCTCGTAAAGCCTTATTTTTTTGACGAGGCTTCCCTTTTCTGTGCTAATTTATTAGACATTCAAAAGGGTGACAATGTATTGGATATGTGTGCAGCCCCTGGTGGAAAAACCTTGGTTATTGCATCTAAATTGCAAGGAACTGGACATTTAACATCAAACGACCGATCCAGTAAAAGACGCTCAAGATTACATAATGTAATTAAAGAACATTTAAGTGAAGAATATAACTCTAACATAAAAGTTACTGGTCATGATGCTACTAAATGGGGATTATATGAACAAGAAGTTTACGATAAAATTCTTTTAGATGCTCCTTGCTCAAGTGAGAGACATGTTCTCTCTGATCCTTCCCATTTAAACAAATGGTCTTTAAATAGACCTAAACATCTTTCCTACCAGCAGTTTGCAATGCTTGCCGCTGCACTTGAGGCTGTAAAGATTAATGGGATAATACTTTACTCTACATGCTCAATTACACCTTTAGAAAATGAAGATGTTATTAAAAAGTTATTTAAAAAAAGAGATGGTAGATTCGAAATTATTAACTTTGATAGTGACATAGCAGAAGATAGGGAATACGGAAAAATTGTATTGCCAGATAAAAGTGATAACAGAGGACCTTTGTTTTTTTGCTTAATTAGGAGAACCAAATGAGTATTGTAAGTATTAAAAAATGTGCCGACTATAATGATAATAATGTATATTCAACCTTATTAGATGTTGTTAACAGTTCCACTCTACCACCAATTAAAGATAAGATTATATTAGTTAAACCTAATATATTATCAGATGCTAAACCTGAAATGTCTGTTACTACTCATCCAGCCGTAATTAGAGCTTTATTAAAAATCTTAAAAGAAAAAGGGGCTAAAAAAATATTAGTTGGCGACTCTCCTGGTCTACATACTCCTGCCTTTAAAGCTAAAAACTCGCAAATATATCAAGTTTGTAAAGAAGAAAATGTTGAATGGGTTGATTTCCATAAATCCAGTTTTAAAAAAACTGTTCCTTTTGTTAATAGAAAGATAGCTCTTACATCAGTATTAGATGAAGTTGACTTTTGTATATCAGTAGCTAAATTCAAAACCCATGAATTAATGTTTACAACAGGTGCTATTAAAAATATGTTTGGAATTGTTCCAGGTTTAAACAAAAGCAAACAGCACGTATTAAACCCCACAAGAAAAGGTTTTGCAAAATTCATTTGTGGTTTATTTAGCATAAGTAAAACAGAGTATTCAATAATGGATGCAATTGTTGGAATGGAAGGAGCAGGTCCTGCTAATGGAAATCCCAGAAATGTTGGCTTGTTAATGGCTAGTGATGATGCACTCGCTTTAGATATTAGCCAAGCTATTATAATGGGCTACAACCCTTTAGACATTCCAATTCTAAAGTTTGCAGTAAGGAAGAAGTTAACTAAAACTAGAAAAATAAATGAAATAACATATAGCAACTTAGATGCTAATGATTTAATTATAAAAGATTTTAAAAGAATTATTAACAATAAATTTTTATCAAAACGCCCTACTCCCATATTTATTGATGATTTGTGCATAAAATGTAAGAAGTGTATTGATATTTGCCCTGCAAATGTTCTATCACTTATAGAGGACAAAATTGTAATCGATGAAAAAAATTGTATTCAATGCTATTGCTGCAATGAAGTTTGTCCAGTAAATGCAATTAAAATTTAAATTAAACACAATAACTATAGGAAGATATGGACTTACAAAGTGAATTAAATAACAAACAATATCTAGCTGCTTCTACAATTAATGGACCTTTATTAATTATTGCAGGGGCAGGTAGCGGAAAAACTAGAATGCTAACTTATAGAATTGCTCACATGTTAGATATGGGAATTGATGAGAAAAACATTTTAGCTTTAACCTTTACAAATAAAGCTGCAAAAGAAATGGGACAAAGAGTTAGAAGTATAACAGATAAAAAGTTAAAAAATCTAACAACAACAACCTTTCACTCTTTTGGTCTTGGCTTATTAAAACAACATATTCACCATTTAGGGTGGAAAAACAACTTTACTATATATGATACAAACGACAAACTTTCTTTGATAAAGCAAGTTATTATAAACTTAGGTTGGGTGGTTGATTCATTTAACCTTAGAGAAGTTCAAGATTATATAAGTAAATATAAAACCAAACAAATATTAGTTTCAGATAAAACAGCTGAAAATACAAAAGTTTTATTAAAAGAGTATGATAAGTATTTAAAAGCTTATAACGCTGTTGATTTTGATGATTTAATAGTTAAACCAATTGAGCTCTTTGAAAAGTTTCCTGCTATTTTAGAAAAAACAAGTCAACGCTTTAAATATATTTTGGTTGATGAATTTCAAGATACTTCAATTTCACAATACGAACTAATTAAAGCACTATCAATCCAAAATAGGAATATATGTGTAGTTGGTGATGACGATCAAAGTATTTACTCTTGGAGAGGTGCAAACTATCAAAATATAGTTATGTTTGAAAATGACTTTCCTGAAAGAAAAGAAATAATGCTTGAAAGAAATTATCGTAGTAGCAAAACTATCTTAGAAGCAGCAAACAATTTAATTACTAACAACAAACAAAGAAAAGACAAAAAATTATGGACTAAAAGTGAAAAAGGCGCAAACATTTATTTAATTAGGCCAAAAGATGGAGAAACTGAAGCAAATCAAGTAGCAAGAGAAATTATTCAACTACATAAAAGTGATAATATAAAGTTTAAGAATTTTGCTATTTTAACTAGAACAAATGCTCTTATTCCTTCTTTTGAAACAGCCTTAATGATGAGAGAAGTTAGCTGCCATGTAAGTGGAGGCAAGTCTCTATTTGAAAGAAAAGAAATTAAAGATGTTTTGAGCTATTTAAAAGTAATTATTAATCCTGATGATGATGTTAATTTTTTAAGAATTATTAATACACCAAGACGCAGTATCGGAAGAATAACAATTGAAAAAATCAAACAAGTGGCAAACACACATAAAATCTCACTATATTCAGCCTTAGCTATTATGGCTTACTCTAATGATTATAAAGTTAGAGATACAACCAAGAACTCTTTGAAATTTATTTACAGTTTGATTCAAAAGTATTCTAGAGAATTTGAAGACAATGATAATCAAACTCGCCATAAAATTTTAACTAATCTAATTTTAGAAATAAATTATAAAGATTTTCTAATTGAAGAAAATAACAGTGAAAAAGCAGTAATGTTTAAACTTAAAGGAATTAGTATCCTCTGTGACATGTTAAGAAAGTGGGAGCAAAACTATTTTAACAAAGACTCATCAATTGAAACATGGATTAATAGAATTTTATTAAATGATAAAGATGAAGATAGTGAAAACCAAACAAGTGTTAATATAATGACTATGCATGCTTCTAAAGGATTGGAGTTTGATATAGTTTATCTTGTTGGAATTGAAGATCACATTATCCCTAGCCAAAGATCCCTTGAAGAAGATCCAAAAAACATTGATGAAGAGAGAAGACTCTTTTATGTTGCCCTAACTAGAGCTAAGCAAAAACTTATAATAAGTTCTGCTAAAAACAGAACCAGAGGGAGTCAAATTATTCAAAGCTCACCTTCTAGATTTATTAATGAAATACCTGAAAATCTAATAGATGAAGCTGAAAATAGATTAATTCCAAAATCTGAAATTAGTAATTCATTTGCAGAGATGAGAAAGAGATTACAAGGTAATGTTTAAAAAGCTTCTATCTAAAATTTTAGTACCTCTTTAATTCTTTTAGCAAAAATGTAGAACAAAAAATCTATAGCACCTTATTCTTTTTAAGAAGAGGTGCTTTTTTTATAAACCTAAAGGTGTAAAGTGCGACAAATAAATAGTTTGAAAAACTTTATTATGAAAACTAATCAAGTAAAAAAAGTGTTGCTAACTAAAGTAAAGCTAGCAACTTTTATTTAATTAAATAAATTCATTAGACATAAGTAACATTAACTTCAGTCAAAAACATAGCTACAACAACTCTTAAACCCAAAAGAATTACATTTTTACATTTAAACTATTTAATTTATTATATCTCTTGACACAAGTTACAAAGTAATGTATATTATAAACATCTTAAGGAAATTAAGAAAAACAAAAAACTATTCACGATAAAGGAAAACACCAAAATGAAAAAACTATTAACAATCTTAACACTAGCAGCAATCACAATGACAGCTCTATTCGCTGCTTCAACTGACGTACAATTAAAAACAGATGTACCTCAAGTAACTGCAACCTTTGTATTAAAATACAACAACGAAGCAATTAAGGGTGATGATAATAAAATTGAAACACAACAGAAATTATCTGATATAGGAAAAACTGACCAATTTACACTTTTCGTTACTAGCAATTATAAAAAAGATCAAAGCTTTCAAGTAACTGTTAAACCCGAAGAGTTCCTTCTACAAAGAGGTACTACTGTAGTGAAATCAAATATTACACCAGTTGTAAATGGACTTAAAGATAACACTCTTAAAAACATTTTTGCAGGCGTTCAAACTGACTTATTAGTAAGTGAATTTCACTTAAGTTGGGATGGAACTAGAGAAAAAGGCAAATTAGACGCTGGTACTTATGTAAGTAATGTACATATTGAATATACAGCAGAATAAATCAGATAATTAAATAAAATATAAACAAGGGTAGCTAAACAGCTACCCTTTTCTTATACCTAAATTATTTGTTGAACTAAATTAAATCTTAAAAAACCAAAACTCATAATATCATAAAACTTATTTTCTAAATTTGAGACAAAATGCTCTCGTCATACTAACTCAACTTTAGCAACAGTCCTTTGTAATCTTTTTATGTGTTTAAAAGTTTCATATCACCTTCTTTTATCCATCCTTTTTTTCTCATAAAAGAGGAAATCAATAAAGCGATAATTGCAGGTAGTACAAAATGTAACAATATTATTTGTGGAATAACACTAGTTCCCATAACAGCAACTGTATTAAACTGTCCAACTAAGCCACTCGTTCCCATTCCCGCTCCAGCAGCATTGTTTTCCATCTTAAACACAACAGTAGCTAGGGGTCCAATTATTGCTGCTGTTAAAGTTGGAGGGATCCAAATTA
>CAZHNE010000059.1:0-2781 GCA_964533775.1 uncultured Spirochaetaceae bacterium
ACTTTAGAATTAGAGTCTATGTATGTTTTACAGCGTTTAATTTTAAGATGCTTTATTTTCATAACTTTTAATAGTTCGTCCACATCCATTTTCTTATTAGTTAAACCACCACGAAGAACGTTATCAGAAGCAGTCATTAATTCAACAACATTTCCATATATATAAGCATGTAATACTTTTGGCTCTAGATATATAGCTTCGCCCTTTTTTAAATGAACAACATTTAACAGTAAGGGTGAGAATAAGCCTCTGTCTAATGGGTAATCCCCCTTTAATCTATTAATAATACCTTCTTTAGTAAAAAACTCACCCTTCTTATTTTCACAGTTTTTAACATTTTCTAATAGTTCACTTATTAACTGTTTTAGTACTTCTAAATCAACTGTGTAAATATATTCAAATATTGTTTTTGCTTTTTTTTGTGAAGTTTCTAAAAGGGGAGAAATAAACTTTTCAAAACCATTTGGTATATATGTTTTTAAGTTGTTTATAATTTCATCATCAGTTAAAAAACCACACATCAAGGTTACAGGTGTTAAGGCATAACCAACTTCTGCTTTTCTATTAGAATCTTTATAATTCCAAAGTTCTCTAGGATTGTTTTTCCTAAACTCTTCTTCGTTACTATAACCAATTCTAGCTTCCCTATAATCTGGATGACATTGTATTGAAAGAGGTCTCTCTATAGCTAATACTTTAAAGAGAAAAGGTAATTCGTTGTTGTATAATTTTAAATGATCTACACTAAAAAAGCTTAAGTTTTCAGAGAGAAAACTCTTTAAGCTTTGTTTTGTATCACTTAGAAGTGATGGTGCTCCAGGATGAGTTCCCATCCACATCTCTGCTTTAGGTAATCCATCGATTTCTTTACCAATTAAATTAGGAATAAAATAGTTATTCCCCCAAGCATACTCAAGAACTTCAGGTGTTATTTTTACAAACTTTTTCATATCCTTTTCCTACCCATTATATTTTGATAAAATTGTATAATATTAAACTACAATAGACAATATAAAAAGAGCTCATTTGATTTTTAGTCAAAGAGCTCTTACTAAAGATTATTGTTCTTTCTTATCTTTCGTTTAAAAGTCTAGGCAAGAAAGCCATA
Source organism: uncultured Spirochaetaceae bacterium (assembly GCA_964533775.1). Taxonomy (GTDB): domain Bacteria; phylum Spirochaetota; class Spirochaetia; order Sphaerochaetales; family Sphaerochaetaceae; genus Pleomorphochaeta. Next base: position 1,109 of record CAZHNE010000059.1, read on the forward strand.
GCTAAAGCAAAAGCGATTAAAGCTACGATCCAAGTTACTAATAAACTCATGCCTGCAATACCACCAGCTAAATAACCTAAAAATACACAACCTGCTACAGTTAAAGCATAAGGTAATTGTGTTTTTACGTGTTCTAAGTGTGGGCAACTAGCACCAGTAGAAGAAAGAATGGTTGTATCACTAATTGGGGAAGCGTGGTCTCCAAAGACTGCTCCACCTAATACTGCACTAATACTAAACAAACAACTATTAAGTAGTAAAGCGTCACTTAATCCATGTGCACTGCCAAGACCAAATGCAATTGGCATTACAATAGGAATCATAATTGCAAATGTTCCCCAAGATGTTCCTGTTGCAAAAGCTATTAATGCTGAGAGAGCAAAAACAAGCATTGGAAGCAACCATAATGGGAATCCACCACCAACTACAACATCTGAGAGATATGAAGCTAAACCTAAGCCACCATCTGCTGGTGAGCTTTTAATAATACTACCTATGGTCCAAGCCATTGTTAAAATAATTAAAGCTGGGACCATACTCTTAATTCCTTCAATTAAGGAATCACTTGCACTCTTTATAGAGAAGAGTCCTCTAAGAAGATAATATAAGTATGTGGCGGAAAGTGTTATAATTACTGCATAGAATAAAGCCATTGAAGCGTCTGTGTTATTAAAAGCATCAGCTAAACTCATAGTTGCAATAGACTGACCTAAAGTAGCTATTTCAACACCATCAACGTTTCCAATCCAAGTTGTTAATGGGAATAAAATAACAGCTGAAACAATTAAGACAATAATTGGGAACAACATATCTAAAGGTTTTGCTCTCCCACTCTTAGCATTATCATCTAATTGTATTTCTCCAGGAGCTGGACCATATTCTTCATTAAATAATTTACCAGTTTCTTCAGCATATTCAATACTTTTTTTCATAGCACCGTAATCTCTAGAAGTAAAGATGATAAATAATACCATAATTAAAGTTAACAATGCATAAATGTTAAAAGGTACACTCTTCATAAAGAAAGAGAATTCACTAATGTTTAATTGAGCAAATCCTTCTGATCCTTTAATTAAACTCATTACTGTAATTACCCAAGAAGAAATTGGAACAATTATACAAACAGGAGCTGCAGTAGAGTCTAATACGTAAGCTAATTTAGCTCTTGGTATTCCATGTTTGTCTGTTATAGGTCTCATAACTGTACCAACTGCTAATGAGTTGAAATAGTCATCAATAAAGATAATAAGTCCACAGAACCAAGTCATTAATAAACTAGCTCTTTTAGTATGCAACTTAGTTGCAGCCCATTGGCCAAATGCTCTTGTACTACCTGTTTTACTGAGCATTCCAACTAGTCCACCGAGTAATGCACAGAATAGGAATATTCTAATATTCCATCCATCATTTAAACTTCCAGCTAACATATCTGTTAAACTGAGAATAGCAACAAAAATATTACCACCAGCAACGATTAAAGATCCTGATAAAATACCTAAAAATAAAGCAATAATAACATCTTTTGTTACAAAAGCTAATGTAATTGTTAAAATCGGGGGAATGAGACCCCAAGCACCCATATTTTCCATTATTTTTCTCTCCTTACGAATAATAAAAACATATCATTGTTTTTTTACTTTGTACATACTTTAATTACAATTTGTTTTAACTTT
>CAZHNE010000059.1:2881-7613 GCA_964533775.1 uncultured Spirochaetaceae bacterium
TAATTGAAAATAAGGTCGTGTATTTCACCTCTTATATTAAGAAGTGTTTTATTTTCCCTAGTTGGATACACCCTATTAGTTAATAAAACAACACCAACTCCCTTTTGAGGATCTACTACAATAGAAGTTCCTGTAAATCCTGTATGTCCAAAAGCTTCTTTTGAAACATTTGTACCAAAGAAAGATCCATCAATACTGTTAGGTAAATTAAAGCCCAAAGCTCTTGGCTGGGTTATATTATCATTTGTCTTGTGTGTTAATTTGTAAAATAGGTTTTTTGATAAAAATCCCTCTCCCTCATTTAAAAGCATGTTTGTAAAAGAAATTAAATCATCTATTGGACTAAACAGTCCAGCATTTCCAGATATGCCATTTAAGAATCTTGCATTTTCATCATGAACAACTCCTATAAGAGGAGAATTGCTACCTTGGGGTATTTCTGTTGCTGCAAAAGAGTTTGTAGAAGGTGGGTTAAAAGAAATATGCTCCATGTTTAAAGGATTAAAGACTTCTTCCCTACAAAGAACATCTAAAGAAGCTCCTCCAACCTTTTCTAAAATCTTACCAAGAACAATATAGCCCATACAGCTATATTCAACTTTAGTTTCTCTTTTGTAACTCTGCTTTTGATTTAAAATAAAATCTAAAGCTCTCCTAGGATTCTCTATTTTATCCCAAAGCCTTATTTCAGAAATAAAGCCACCTGTGTGAGTCATTAGATTTTGAATTGTTGTATCATTGTAATATTCTGTTTTGAAAAACTTCCCTACAGTATCGTTTAGACTAAGAAGCCCTTTATCAATAAACCTACAAGCTAAAGGGGTTGTTCCAACAACTTTAGTTAAAGAGGCTAAATCATAATATGTGTCTCTACTTACTTTTTTCTTCTTATTTTCAAAAGATGTGAACCCATCTTTAATTATATAGGGTTCACTATTTTTTCTACATATTCCACAAACATATCCAGGATATGCTTTATTAAGAAATGAGTCTAAAAAAGCTTTTACCCTGTTAATATTTATATCCATACCTTTTAACTTTCTTTCTCTAGTAGCCTAAAGTGGCAAGTTGTTCTTTTAAAGATGTTGCATCCGTGTATAAAAAAGCTTTTAAACCACATTGGAGAGCTACATCAACATTGTTCTGTAAATCATCAGTAAAGAATGCTCTTTCACAACTAACATTTTCTGCTTTGCAAATTTCTTCAAAAAACTCTTTTTTTGGCTTTGCAATTTGCATTATGTGGGATGCGTAAACTTTATCAAAAACATCGTATTGTTTTAATTTCATGTGAGTTTTGTAGTGTGCATCTATTACGTTTGTGCCGCAAACAACTCTTTTTCCCTTACTTTTTAATTCTTCAATTATTTTTATAGTTGGCATATCTAATTCAGGGTGAAAAAACTTTCCTAATAAAGATCTTTCATATTCAGGAACTTCAATTGAAGTAGCTTTTCTAAATCTTTTCCAAAATTCTTTTTCATCAATTTTCCCTTCACTGTGCAAACGTAATGCTAAAGAAGCATCTTTATCGTAGTTGTTAATTACGTTCTTTTCACTACCGAGAAACTTAGACAACTTAGGGCCAACATGAAAGTTTCTAACTATTACACCGCCCATGTCAAATATAAATAAATCTATCATTAATCTTATTCCTTACTTGCTGTATACATTGCACTTCCACCAAGGAAGTATTTAGACAAGCTCATGAACAATAAAATCATTGGTAAACTTGCTAAAGCTGCAACTGCCATCATTGATCCTTCATCTGCAGATTTTTCTTCAGTGAACTTTATTATATAAGTAGGTATTGTTTGCATGTTTTGTTTTTGTGCAATAAGCAAAGGCCAAAGCAAGTTATCCCATTGCCCTTTAAAGGTAAATATTGCAGCTGTTGCAAGAGCTGGAGTACTATTATTAAGAACAAGTCTCCAAAATATACTAACTTCACCAAGGCCGTCTATACGCCCTGCATCAATTATATCATCTGGGAAAGATAGTAAATATTGTCTTAGTTGGAACAATCCAAATACACTAAGTAGAAATGGTAAAATTAAACCTAAATATGTGTTTTGTAAGTTTAGTTTTACTGCTGTAATATACATTGGAATCATAATTGCTTCAAAAGGAATCATAAGTCTTCCCATTAACATCATAAATACCGCATTTCTGCCTCTAAACTGAAACTTTGCTAATCCATATCCTGCAAAGGCACTTATCAAAGTTGCTACAACGGTAGTAGTGGCAGCTACAAAAAGAGAGTTCATTACATTTCTAACAAAAATATAAGATTCATCATTACCTGCAATTGCTCTAACATAGTTTTCCCAGTGTAAACTGTTTGGTATCCACCTAAATGGCATAGTAAATATTTCTTTACTTGTCATAAAGGAAGCAACAAACATAAATACAATTGGAACTAATACTAATGCACCTACAGCTACTAACGCCACTGTTATAATTAGGGATATTACATCTTCAAAGCTGATATTTTTAATTTTATTATACATAAGACTCTCCCTATTAATATGATATTTCATCTTTAGCTGACACCTTCATTCTAAGCAATGTTAAAGACATCATTATAACAAAGAGAATAATACTCATTACACACGCAACACTAATTCTTAAATCCCTCATAGCCGTATTGTATATATTTAAAGTAACGACGTTTATTGGTTCTACTGGAGCACCTCTTTGCATAAACAAATACTGTGTTGAGAACGATTTTAAACAGTTAAGCATTGCCACAATAGAAATCATTGCTGTGGTTGGTCTTAGTAGAGGCACTATAATTTTCATTATTATTTGAAATCTAGACGATCCATCAATTGTTGCAGCTTCTAATACACTATCTGGAATTTTTGCTATTCCTGTTATGTAGATTATCGTGAAATAACCTATATACTTCCAGATATATATCATTGCTGTACTCATCTGTAGTTTTAGGGGATCTGTTAACCAATTGTGATTAATACCTGGAGTATTAAATATTGTATTTACAAATCCATTTGCAATTCCTCTCGGATCAAATATTAACATCCATATTAAAGCTGCAACTACTGAAGATAAAACAGCTGGAGAGTAATAAATTAACTGAAAAGCTTTACTACTTTTCTTTCGTGCGGTCATTGATAAACCTAAGACTAAAGAAAAGAGTGTTAGTGGAATAAAAGCGGACAATGTGAAAACTAATGTTGCCCGCATAGAATTCCAAAAGTTGTGAGAAGTTAATATGTAAATATAGTTGTCTAAGCCCACAAACTTAGGTGGCCTTCTAGACAGTAATTTAATATTAAAAAACGTATTATAAAGAGCATTCAGCATCGGATACAATGAAAACAATAAAAACATCAGTATTGCTGGGGTTACAAAAACCCATCCCCATCTTGCCTTCTTTCTTTCTATTCCTTTGTAGTTCATACTTCATGCTCCTTATTTAATAGTATACGTTTAGTCTAAGTCGATAATTTCTTGAACATCACGTCTAAATTCTACGAGAACTTTTTCAGGATTATCACCTTGTAACATCACTTTTTCAAATGCTGTTTTCATCTTGTCTTCAATAGCATCACTATACTCATCGTAGTAAGACATTGTAGCTTTTTCCATATCAGCTTTGAAAACATCAGAGTATGGAATATCTTTAAATGTTTGAGATTCAAATAGTTCATATTTTGGGTGAACTAGTGTTACTCTGTTAAGATAATCTTCATCATGGCTTAACATAAAGTTAACCAATTTCCATGCCCATTGTTGTTTAACAGAAGAAATATTTCCATTAACTAAGTAGAAGTGACCAGCAATATGTCCAGGTACATGCTTTACAGCATTTTCCCATTGTGGATATGGAATTACCATCCACTCACCACTGTGGTAGAAGTCAGGATTTCCAGTTTTCAATCTTCCTTGTTGATATAATCCACTATCACTCATTGCAATTTGGTTATCATTATTATCAAAAGCTTTTCTAGGTGCTACATATGTTGGTCCACCAAGGTTTTTACCAGTTGGTCCCCATTGTTGCATATATTCAAATACTTGAATCCAAGCTTCATCACCAACAACAGCAGTTTTGCCGTCATCACTAATTAACTTACCACCAAGTTGTTCAACCATAGGTAACATTTGCATTAAGTAACTAGGATATCTAAAGTCAAAGCCTCTTCTTGTGATAATTTCACCTTCTCTTAATACTAGTTTTTCACTTACTTCCATTACTTCTTCCCAAGTTTTTGGGTAGTCTTTTTCAGCATCTAAGCCAGCATCTCTAAAGATGTTCTTATTTACATAAGTACAGAAGTTTGTATATTCTAATGGTAATCCGTAAAGACCGCCTTCGAATCTAACTGGATCAAGTGAGTCAGGTAGATATTGAGAATTAATTTCATCCAAGGAAGAGTATCCTATCCAAGTTGGATCTAATTCACTAGCTTGTCCTTCTACAACAAATTTTCTAATTACAGATTGGTTTGAGTTAAAAATATCTGGTCCTTCATTTGCTGAGAATGAAACTGTTAATAATTCTTTCATTTTTGAGGAAGGGTAAGTTTGGTAATCTACTGTAACGTTTGGGTTTTGTTTACAGAATTCATCGATAAACTCTTGTTCCATAACTTTTCTATTTGGATCTTCATGTGTCCAGAGAGTTAAAGTTACAGGTGCTGATAAATCAACAACTTCATCTTTTTGACCTTGCGCAAACATTGGAGAAATCGCCAATGTTATAATT
>CAZHNE010000059.1:7713-9644 GCA_964533775.1 uncultured Spirochaetaceae bacterium
TGTTATAATTTATTCTTTGCTATATACAATGCCCCATCTAGAGCATTTGTTTTTAATGGTATTCTTTCTATTTTGTTAAGTTCATTTTCCTTAGAAGAATTATACTTTTTTAACTCTTCTTCAAAATATTTGTTAACAATCTCATCGTGTTCAAATACTCCCCCAGCTGTTATTAAAACTCTTTTTTCTGCTTGAGGAAGTCTATTGTGAACTGATAGGACTAATTTAAAAAGTTCTTTAGCTGATTGTTTTAATATATCTAAAGCTAAAGGGTCTCCCCCTCTTGCAGCCTCAGTTACAATAAATGCCGCAGCTGCAACAGAAGCTTTATCTAAGTGTGGGTTATGAAAAAACTGAACAGTATCTTCTACCTTGTTTAGTTTAAAAAAGTCTAATAGAGGTTTCATCATACTGGTTTCTAAGTCACGCTTTTCATAACTTCTAATTATTCTTCTTACAGCTTCAAGTGATATATTTGATGCTGAACCCTCATCTCCTAGTCTCCATCCAAAGCCACCAGCTCTTATGATGTTTTTATTGTTATCTTGTCCCATGGCAACAGAGCCAGTTCCTGAAATTAAACATATTCCATCTTGTTCTTTAAGCGCTCCAACCATAAGGGCCATAATGTCTGTAGTAAAAATTACTCTTAAAAAGGGGTATGTTTGTTTAAAAAAGTTCTCAAATTCTTCTGTTTCATACTTTCTTGCAAGTCCCGCGGCTGCAACACATATTCTTTTTACTTGTGATATATCTATGTTTTGTTTTTGCAAAGAAGAATCAATAAGTTGTTTTAGAGCTTTAAATGTTTTCTCAACCCCTACAGAAAAGATATTTATACTATCTCCTTGTTCTATAGAAATTGTCTTTAGTTGCTCATCCCCTATAATTAATCTGCTCTTGGTGCCACCACCATCAATTCCTAGGAAATATTGCATTTAACTCCTCTCTTATCTATAACTTTATTAATAGATCCATTGTTTTGAGATAATAAAGTTTTTGCTTCTTGTGCCTTTACATTTAGCATTAACATAATCATTGCTGTTTTAATTTCTTTATCTGCTTCATAAAAGGTTTTTTCAGAAGTTTGGTAATCACATCCAGTTACTTCCATTATTAAGTTAATTGCTCTATGGATTAGCTTTTTATTTACTGGTTGGAGATTTACCATTAAGTTATTATATACTTTTCCAGTTTTTATCATTGCTGTAGTAGTAATCATGTTTAAGACTAACTTTTGTGCAGTACCAGATTTCATTCTTGTAGAGCCTGTTACTATTTCTGGTCCAACAGGTAAATATATTGAATAATCTTCTCCACAAACCTTAAAAGAATTGTTATCTTTGTTTGAGCTTATTGCTGCAATTGATGCGCCTTTACTCTTAGCATATTTTAAAGCTTCTACAACGTAATTAGGGCCACCAGATGCTGTAATTCCAACCAAGACATCTTTTTCACCTATATTGTAGTCTTTAACTGCTTGAACTCCCTCTTCCCCATTGTCTTCAGCATTTTCGATAGATCTTTTTAAAGCTTTATCGCCACCTGCTATTATTCCAGTTACCAAATCTAATGGTACTCCAAATGTAGGGGGACACTCTGAAGCATCTAAAACTCCAAGTCTTCCTGAAGTTCCAGCTCCTATGTAGTAAAGATGTCCTCCACTGTTGAATGCGTTTATAACATCTTCAACAACATTGGCTATTTGAGGAATGGCCGTCTTTACAACGCCAGCAACTTTATGATCTTCTTGATTAATAATCGTTAGAATTTCATTTGTGCTTTTTGTGTCTATTCTATATGACAAAGGATTTCTTTGTTCTGTTGTTAATTTTTTTAATTCCATAAATACATAATAACCTATAATGAAAATATTGCAACAATTATTTTTATTATTTAATTAGTAAAAGTGGAAAAAGTTTTCACTCTTT
>CAZHNE010000060.1:0-7951 GCA_964533775.1 uncultured Spirochaetaceae bacterium
AATATTTCTTTTAATTAAAACAAAATCAGCCTTTTGTGAATAGGTATCAACTATTTCTAGCTCTTTATACCACCAAACCATTTTATTGTTTTCTTGAAAAGAGTTTAGTAATACAATGTCTTCATCTCTAGTTTCTATTTTATTTGAGAAATTTAATTTAGTACTATTTATTTTTAAAGCAATTCTCATCATTACCCCTTAATACCACTCATCGCAATACCTTCGACAATTTGTTTTCTAAATACTAGGTAGAATATAAATTGTGGTATTGAAGCAATTACAGCACCTGATAAAATTAATGCATATTGAGTTCCATGTGTGCCTTGGAAGTTAGCAATACCCACAGTGATTGTATACTTAGCAGTATCGTTAATTGCAATTAAGGGCCATAAGAAGTCATTCCAGCTATTAATAAATGATAAAATCGTTACTGTTGCTAATGCTGCTCCTCCTAAAGGAAGAATGATTCTAGCAAAAATAGTAAATCTTGAAGCTCCATCAATAAAAGCAGATTCTTCTAATGCATCAGGAATGCCTTCAAAGAATTGTTTTAAGATAAACACTCCTATTGGAAGCGATACTCTAGGAAGAATTACAGATAGAAAATTGTTAATTAAACCATAACTGTTAAACTGCAAATAAAGAGGAATAATTAAAACTTGGAAAGGAACCATCATACCAGCCATTACTAACCAGAATAGTACATTTTTACCCTTAAAGTTGATTTTAGCAAATGCATAAGCTATAGGAGCATCTACAATTAATGTTAAAATCATTGTAACACCAGAAATAATTAAACTGTTTAAAAGCCATTTTAAAATATATGTTGATTTAAAAGCTTTTAAGTAGTTGGCAAATGTTGGACTTGTAGGTAAAAAATGAAATTGTTTCGATACCAAATCATTTTCCATATGTAGTGATGTTATTACCATCCACAAAAGAGGAAAAACCCAAATAAATAAGATTATAAGCTCTAATCCTCTAATAAGATAATATTTAGTTGATCTTTTAGTCATTCTGTGTTCCTCCTAATTTATTTAATAAAATTGAAGAAACCATTATTACTAAGAATAAAACATAACTCATTGCTGCTGAATAACCCATTTTAAAATAACTAAATCCTGTTTCATAAATATATTGTATTAACACCCTAGTTGAGCCGTGAGGTCCTCCGCCTGTCATAACATAGACTTGTCCAAAAACATTAAATGATGCAATCACTTGAAGAATTAAACACAATGCTATTGTAGGTTTTAGTAAAGGGAAAGTAATACTTTTAACTTGCTGGAAATAAGAAGCTCCATCTATTTGAGCAGATTCATAAACTTCTTTTGAAATTTGCCTTATACCTGCAGACATTAAAATCATATTAAACCCAGCTGTCCACCAAAAGGTAGCAATACAGACAGACCACATTGCCCAATTTGTATCTGTTAACCAGCCAATAGGATTAATACTAAATATTCCAAGGAGATGATTTAATAAACCGTATTGTTTTTGAAACATCCAGGCCCATAATGTCGAGACAACAGTCATAGAAAAAACATATGGTATAAAAAATATATTTTCTGCAACATTTCTAAATGGTGATTTTGAATTAATAAACAATGCCATTATAAAACCTATTACTAAAAGAACAGGGGTTGTTATTAATACAAATCTTAGTGTATTCCAAAGAGAAGAATAAAAGGTTCCATCCTTAAATAATCTACTGTAGTTTGAAAATCCTATAAATTCTTTTGTAGATAAAATATCCCATTTAAAAAAGCTTATGTAAAACCCATTTACTAACGGATATAGCATAAACAGTATAAAAACAATCATAAAGGGGATTGAGAAAATTAACCCATCTCTATTATCTTTATTCCCTGGTATCATTAGGTGCCTCCATAACATAAGAGTGGAAGAAATCTCTTCCACTCTACATTTTTTTTACTCAATAAGTTAGGGTTCTCTTAGTAAGTAGATATTACGTCGTTTACTCGCTTTTCCATTTCAGCTAAAGCTTTTACTGGCTCAGAGTTTTTAGCAACAGCAAATTCTAATAAGTCTGACATTGTTGCATAAATTTCTTCCCAAGCAGCAGTATCAGGAGAAGCTACAGTTGAAGCTGCAGCGTCTGCATAACCTTTTCTGTATGGTAATGCTTTAAATGCATCGCTATCTTGAACTGATTGTCTTGTAGGAATGTGACCAGCTTTTGCCCACATTTCACCATTAGCAGTAATCCAAAGCATAGCCTCTAAAATAGCTTCTACATGTTCTGGATCTTTAGCTGCAGTTGCAGGAATAGCTAAAGTATGACTTCCACCCCAAGCAGCTGGTTTACCAACTAAGCCTGGTAAAGGTAGTGCAGCAAATTCTAAGCCTTCAGTTGCTTCAAATCCACCTGTTGCCCAAACACCATTAAAGTGGAAAGCAGCTTCACCTAATTTAAATGAATTAACAGAAGTATCATAATCTAAACCTGTAGGTGTAACATCATATTTGTGTACCATATCTTGTAATGCTTTTAATGCAACTACACCCATTTCATTATTAAATGCAGCAGCAGAATTATCAGCAGTTAGCATTTCACCACCTTGTTGATACATCATTGAGAAGAAAAGTCTTGTTAATGTGTATGCTTTATAAACTGCAGTAGTGTTATCACATGCTATACCCATATTACCTGTCTTAGTTTGCACAGCTTGTGCTGCAGCAATTAACTCGTCTAAGTTACTAGGGATATCATTAACACCAGCTTCTTTTAATAAGCCTGTATTTACATACATAATAAGTGGGTGCACATCTAAAGGTAATGCATAAGTCTTACCATCAAATACACAAGCATCATATGGTGCTGCAATAAAGTCTTCAATTGGTGCATTCATTTTTTCTAAATACTCGTCTAATGCTAATAATTGTCCACTAGGAATATAGTTTCTTAAATTCGCTTGGTGAACAACAACTAAATCAGGCGCATTACCAGCAGCTAAAGCAGCTGTTAATTTTGTATAATAGTTATCAAATTTCACAGTATCAGGTTTCATTTTAATATCTGAATGCGTATTATTAAATTCATCAATAATAGCATCAAAATATTCACCATCACCACCTGTGAATAACGACCAGAAAGTAACCTCAGTTGGTCCTTTCACCTTAGCTACATCTTCTTTTGCTCCACTAGCAAAAACGAAGCTTGCACTAAACGCTACTAACAATGTTGTTAGTAATAATTTTTTAAATTTCATGTTTCCTCCTCATAAAAACCATGAACTACTTCTCCTTGGGAGAAGATTCTCTATATATCAATCTTGTTTTAAGATTCTTTTTTTCATACTTGTAACTTGGATCTTCAATACGCTTCATCAATTGGTGAGTTGCTTCACACCCTAATGAAAACTTTGGAACATCCACTGTGCTTATGCTAGGTTGCATAAATTGTGACATCTTTAAATTATCAAATCCAAAGACTTCAATCTCTTCTGGAACTTGATAGTTATTTTCTTTAAGAGATTTAAGAACACCTGTTGCAACCAAATCATTAAAACAACAAATTGCTGTAAACTTTAATCCTTTATTAATTGCTTTATTAACTGAGGCATACCCATCTTCTATATGACCCTTAGTCTGTATAATCAAATCTTTATCTAAACTTATGTTGTTATCAGCTAAAACGTCTTTATAAGCATTTAGTCTTTCTTCTGTATTACTAATATTACTTGGTCCACTTAAATATAGTATTTCTCTATGACCCTTTTTTATTAAATGTTTTAAAACTCTTTTTTGAGAAGAGTAATCCTCATGAAGGATTGCATGATCTTCAAAACCTTCTGCGACTCTACCTAAAAATAAAAATGGAATTGTTAATCTAGAGTATAGCTTTCTTAAATTCTCATTTCTTAAAGCTGGCACTATCATTAACCCATCAACTCGTCTACTCCAAAATAATCTTATATACTTTTCTTCTTCTTCAATTTTTTCTGCAGTATTAACTAATAAAATATTGTAATCGTAATTTTTAGCAGTTGCTTCAATCCCTCTAACTACTTCAGCAAAAAAAGGGTTTGATGAATCAGATGTAATTACTCCGATAATCTTAGAATGTTTTAACCTCATACTCGATGCGACAGAATTGCTAATATATCCTAACTCATCTGCTTTATCACATATTGTCTTAACAGTGGCATCACTAAGTTTACGATCTTTTCTAAGAGCTCTTGAAACTGTGTTTATTGAAAAACCAGTTGCTTTTGCTATATCTTTTAACAATACTGTTTTCATAAGATTAATATAGCATTTATTAACCTAAATAGCAAGCAAAATGTTTTTTAATTTATTACTACACAACAAATTAAGAGGGTTAACGTTAATCCTAATTGCTATATTATCGTTAATCTTAATACATACTTTTTGCTAAAAATTCTAGCATTTATGCACCTATTTTCTTGCCCAGCAATAGTTTGAATAAAAGCTGTAAAACTAAATATTTATAATTTTTTTTGCCGTTCCAGTTTTTTGACGAATGGTGTTGTTTTTAGCTTAATTTTGTTTTACAATTTAACTAGAGAGCAAAAGTTGTTATTTATTATCAAAAATTATACTAAAATAAGTATTTGGATTTTTTTTAGAATATATATTGACCTTTGTTATTACAAATGGTAATCTCTCATTCGTTACGGGATGTCGCCTAGTGGCTATGGCGCTTGCTTTGGGAGCAAGATATCGAAGGTTCGAGTCCTTTCATCCCGATAGGCACTCTTCTTATGGGTGCCGTTTTTTTAAATTGTTACTTTTGTGTTACGGGATGTCGCCTAGTGGCTATGGCGCTTGCTTTGGGAGCAAGATATCGAAGGTTCGAGTCCTTTCATCCCGAAAAATTAAAACTACCTCTTTAGGTAGTTTTTTTTATGCTGTAGTGATCATAATCTCCTATTCGGTTATTAATAATTTCACCCTTTTTCAAATATTGCCACTTCATATTACATTTCAACATAACCTTACCTGATGCTACATTCCCTCTTTGATGTGCACTAACAATTTCCTCTACACCAGTTTCACTAAATAAATAATCAATAAAAACTGATAAAGCTTCACTCATATATCCATTGTTCCAATATTTTCTATTTAACACAAATCCAAAAGTCGCTTTTTTTTCTTCAACTATACTAACATCAAAGCATCCAATTAGTTTATCTGTGCTTTTATGAACAACCGCATACTTTCCGTTTTGCTTTAAAAAGTTCTGGATTGAATTTAAGGAATCTTTAATACTTTTATGGGGCCTCCAACTTATAAATTTAGTTGTTTCCTCATCACTTGAATATTCAAAAACACTTTCAGCATCCTCGTCTTCAAATGGTCTAAAATATAATCTTTCTGATTCTAATCTTTCTTTAAATTTAATATTCATCTTAATGATTCCTCAATGTTTTTTACTCTTTAAATTAAGATATTATATTATTCTATTAAACGCTAGAAAATAATTGTAAAATTAGTAATGTTTTTTTGTTTAAGGGATATTTGTTTTTTTTAGCTATATATCATCATTTTTTCGGCTTTTTTTAACTTTTTTTCTAAAACGGCTTGAAAAGAATTTAATAATGTCGTATAAAAACAATCGCGAGTTAAAAAGTAATTCGCTTAATGCGCCAATAGCTCAGTTGGATAGAGCAACTGCCTTCTAAGCAGTAGGTCGTAGGTTCGATTCCTACTTGGCGTACGTAGAACAAACCACCACTAAAGCTATAAAAGCTTAATGGTGGTTTTATTTTTTTAAAATAAGATTCTCTTTCTTCCAATTAACTTATGATAAATATAAAATGTTTTATTCTTTGTTGAATTATAAGTCTGATTAATTATCGTTGGGTTCTAACTATACTGTTAAGGCATTTTTATTCAAACAGCTATAAAACAACAAAACCGCTTAAGATACATCTCAAGCGGTTAGGTTAAATAAGATTTATATTATTCAGTGGAAACATCTTCCTTTTTAGCTTCTAAGGGTTTATCAACAGCCTTTACACTCTCTTTTTGAGGTTTATGAGGTTGGACTTTACTTTTCTGAGCTTTCTTGTCAGAAGATTTCACTGATTTTGCCTTTTTATTAGCTTTAGGGGCAACATCTTCTTTTTTAGCTTCTAAGGGTTTATCAACAACCTTTACACTCTCGTCTTGAGGCTTCTGGGGTTGGATTTCGCTCTTCTGAGCTGTTATATCAGATGATTTAGTCGCTTTTACCTTTGTCTTAGGTTTAGGGGCGACATCTTCTTTTTTAGCTTCTAAGGGCTTATCAACAACCTTTACACTCTCGTCTTGAGGCTTATCAGGGTGGACTTTACTTTTCTGAGCTTTTGTTTCAGAAGATTTCTCTGTTATTGTCTCTTTCTCGGGTTTAAGAGCAACAACTTCATCCTTGGTAGAAAAATGCAAAATAAATGTTAAAATTAAAAGCATCAATGAACTTATAATTAAAGTACATCCTAATATTAAAAACATTAGTGAGATTGATGAAATAGCTAAGCTTAAGTTATTTATGCTAAGTCTCATAGAAAAACCTTCTGCATAATGCTGAATACTAACAGGAGCCATCGCTTGTCTAAAACTTGCAATTACTAAAGCTGCACCGAATACGAATAAAATGCAACTGAAAACTAAACTAATAATTGATCCTTTTTTCATAATATTTCACCTTCTTAAAATTTTTCTCTATACTAATAATACACGATTTTTAATCTTTATCTATGATTTTTAAGTGAAGAATTATGTAGATTTTCACAAGCTAGCTAACTAAAGAGTGAAACTTTAGGCAAAAAGAAACTATTGATTTAGATATATTTTCTTTTGTTTGGCTATCTAAGAACATTACTTTATCTTGATCAACTCCGCAAGCCCAGTTGATACTATAAGCTAAACCCACATATTTTATGCTAGCTTCTTTCATTAGTGTTATTTCAGGACACCCTGTCATTCCTACATAGTCAGCTCCAAGCTGATTATACATTTTAATTTCTGCTGCTGTTTCTAGACGAGGTCCGTCAGTGCAGATATAAACACCATCTTCCCTTAATTCAAAACCGTTAAGGTCTGCTTCCCTCTTTATTTCAGCTATCATATTTAAATCAAAAGGCTCAGTCATATCAACATGAAACACATTGTTTATTGTTGAAAATGTAGATTCTCTCTTTCCCTTAGTAAAGTCAATAAAATCACTAATAATCGATACAGTACCAGGGGGTAGTTTATAGCTAATAGAACCAACAGCATATATTCCAATACACTTCTTTACTTCTAAAAGTCTTAATGCTTCAACATTAGCCCTATAATTAATTAAATGTGGTGGTATAGCATGATCTATTCCATGTCTCAATATGATAATTATATCTTTTTCTATTATATAGTGTGCTTTACCATATTTAGTTTCTATTTCATACACTTTTGAATTTGGGAATAACTCATCTATTCCTGTTCCAGCAATTATTGCATTCACTTAAATACACCTCTTATCTCGTCTGGTTTAAAAACACCTTTCCCTGTAACGATATTTGTAACTAATTCTTTCTTTACTATATCAAATGCTGGATATAAGGCGCCAATATTGGGATCCCCAATAAACTTGTCTTCTACTTGTAATAATTCATTACCGTCTCTGTACTCCATATGAACATCTTTGTAACTATCTTTAGTTGTGTCCGGAGACATTGCAAATGCTGTATATGGTATGTTGTAATAATTTGCACATATTGCATTTTGATTTGTACCAATTTTATTAACTACAGTTCCATCCATACATACTAAATCTGCTGCTGTCATATAATGAGTTACTAAGTCTTTTTGCATGAAAAAAGAGCCCATAGCATCGCTTATTATTTTAACATCTATACTTAATTCATTTAAAGACGGTGCTGTTAGACGTGTTCCTTGAAAATAAGGGCGAGTTTCATTAACTAAAACATTTATATCTTTTCCT